>CAZALQ010000004.1:0-5484 GCA_964485605.1 uncultured Oscillospiraceae bacterium | reverse complement strand
GACATCAGACGTTTCCGGAACAGTCGTCATCAGAACTTCCCACAAGCAGGCAGACCAGGATATGTTCAAGGAAATGTTTGAAAAGAAATATCCTGACTGCACAGTAGAATTTATCTATGGATCTATCGGTGATACCATGGCTGCAGTTGAAGCTGCAAAGGACAATCCAGATACAGACGTTGTTCTCGGCGGACTTCAGGCAACAGATGGAGACAAGTACTATAATCTCTTTGAACAGTACACACCATCCAACCAGGATGAGCTTTCTGTTGCAGATCCAAATGGCTACTATGGTTACTACACCACTCAGGTCATGGCTTTCATCATCAATACAGATGTTCTTGCAGAGCTCGGACTCACTGCTGATGATGTAAAAGGATATGATGATCTTCTCAATCCAAAGCTCAAGGGATACATCATGCATGCAGATCCATCTACTGCATCATCTGCATGGAGAGAACTTGAAACCATGCTTGCAGTATACAACGGCGGAACCAAGGATTATTACGATGAGAAGGCCTGGGATTATGTAGGCAAACTCATGGATAATATGGCAGGAAAAACAACAACAAAGTCCGCTGATGTTACACAGAAAGTTATCGACGGCGAATATGCTGTAGGACTTTCCTATGAATCCACATGCGTTGAGAACGTCATAAAGGCTAAGGAAGCCGGAAAAGACAATATCATCATGGTATATCCTGAAGAAGGAAATACAGAAGTAGCATTCGCAGCAGCAATCGTAAAGAACTGCAAGAACCCGGAAGCAGCTAAGGCTGTTATCGACTTCACATGCTCTGTAGAATACCTCGATGCAAGACTTGATCTTCTTGGAGCATCCAGAGGAACAAACAAGGGCTGCAAAGCATCTGAGCTTTGCCCGGTATCCAGCGAACTCGGACTCATTGATATCGACCTTGGTATCTTCACAACTGAAAAGAAAGCACTTCTTCAGAAGTATGCTGATCTTTGGACAAGCAAATATCCAGGCTAATAGGATAATCGATTTTTGCCGGGAGGATCATTCCTCCCGGCTTTCATGAAAGGATAAAAATATGACAAAACGTGAGTGGGTCACAAAAGCATTTAACGGAGAAAAAGTCGACAGAGTTCCTGTTGGATTTTGGTTTCATTTTCTTGACAACGAAGTCATATCCAACGGAATGGAAGACTCTTCTTTAATAGAGAAAAATCTTGAAGGACATAAAAAGTTCAGAGACGAATTTGATCCCGATTTTGTAAAGCTCATGTCTGACGGACTTTTCTATAGACCGGACTATACCTATCCGGAGCTTAAAACATCAAAGGATCTTGCCAATATAAAAGCGCTTCCAAGAGATCATGAATGGCTCAATGCCTGTGTTGACCATGCGAAAAAGGTAAGAGAGATCTTTGGTGATGACATACTCATCTTTTACAATGTTCCGTCTCCTTTCCATCACATTTTAAAGCAGCTGACAGGAACTTCAGGTATGAAAGCATATCCAAAATGCCTTGAAGAAGATCCCGAAAGCTTTATGAAGGCAAATGATGCGCTCCTTTCGGACATGCTCATATTGACAGAGCGTGTACTGACAGAAGGGAATATGGATGGCATATATTTCGGCCTTCACAATGATAATGTATTTACGGAAGAGCAATACAATAAATATATTGCTCCGAGCGAGATCAAAATACTTGAACTCGCAAATTCCTTAAAGCCTATAAACATCGCTCATGTATGCGGATACAGGGGAAGGGTGAACAACTTCGATGTATATAGGGACTATCCGGCGGCAGTATTCAACTGGTCGCTTCATACAACAGATCTTTCAATTGCTGAAGGAAAGAAATTCTTTAAAAACTGCAAATGCGTCATAGGAGGCTATGATCAGGCTCCAGGCAGTCTCATTCATTCGGGGAGCAAAAAAGATATACAGGACTACTGTATTGAGCTCATTAAGGAGAATGGAAAAGAAGGCTTCGTCATCGGAGCTGACTGCACTATTCCTTCCGATACGCCCATAGAGCATCTTGTATGGGTCAAAGAGGCAAGAGATGCCTACGATGAAAGATCTGAATGGAAAAAGCTTTAACTTTGGAAACAAGGATATATCCATAATTGAATAGATTTAAGAGGTGATCTAAATGCAAAAAAATGACATAGTAACAAAGATCGCAAAAACCAAGATAATGACTGTTGTCAGAATCAATTCCCTTGAAAGAGGCTGCGAAATAGTAGAGGGCTGCCTTGCAGGCGGTGTCGATGTGATGGAAGTCAGTTATACATCACCTGAAGCCAGCGAATATATAAAGGAATTATCTAAAAGATATCCTGATATGACTATCGGCGCAGGCACAGTCTTAGATGCTGAAACTGCAAGAATGGCCATAACTGCAGGCGCAAAATTCATCATTGCTCCCAATTTTTCAAAGGATGTTGCTCTGCTTTGCAACAGGTATCAGATACCCTATGCACCGGGATGCACATCATATACCGAGATGGTAACAGCACTTGAATACGGTGCATCATTTATTAAATGCTTCCCGATTTCTAATTTCTATGGACCGGAAATGGCAAAAGTATTAAAAACACCTCTTCCATATATGCCGATACTGGTAAGCGGCGGCATCAATCTTAATAACATAGATGAGTGGCTTGATAACGGTGCTGACTGCCTTGCCATAGGAAGTCTCCTTACAAAGGGTACTAAGGAAGAAATAGCAGCTAACGCAAAACTTGTCATGGAGCATGTGAATAAGTAATGTTAAAAGAAGAAACAAAAAGGATACTTGAAGAAAGCAAGATAGTTCTTGTTGTAAGGAACATATACGGAGATGAGCTTTTAAAGCTTGCAGATGCTGCCGTTTCATCAAAACTCATAGATAAGAAGTGCAGGGATGAAGGCAACTGGGACGAGCTTACAAGAAGGGCAAAAGCCTTTACCGATATAGCAAAGGAATTCAACTAGCATTTAAGGAATTAAAATGAACGATAAAGCAATCAATGATCTTAACTATTTTGTCCAGTCGGCAAAGGATCAAACAAACAAAGTTTTAAGCAGCTTAGACTATGATGCTTTGGAAAAAGCTGCCGAAATTATCATAAATGCAAAGAAAAATGGAAACAGGCTCCACATTTCAGGCATAGGTAAGCCTGCACATATTGCAGGTTATGCTGCGTCTTTGATTGCATCCACAGGAACACCTGCATATTTTCTTCATGGGACAGAGGCTGTCCACGGTAGCTGCGGACAACTGCTTCCCGGAGATATTGTAATATTCATTTCCAACAGCGGAGAAACGGCTGAAATGAAGGCTACCGTCACTGCCGTAAAAAACAACGGATGTGATGTGATCGGCATATCGGGAAACGGTGAGTCTTGGCTTGCAAAGGAATCAAAGGTTAATCTTCTCGCACACGCGGATGAAGAGGGAGGTCCTCTTAACAGAGCTCCTAGGAATTCTATCCTTGCTGAAGTCATTGTGATCCAGGCTCTAAGCGTACTTCTTCAATCAGATGCTGATATAGATCCCAAACAATATGTCAAATGGCATCCGGGCGGATCTCTTGGTCATTTAAGAGACGATGAGGTGAAATAGATGAAGATAACTATCACTCCGAGAGGATTTACAAAGAACGGACAGGAATATATTGCTTTTCTTAAGGAAAAGGGATATGAGGTCGACTATAACCAGACGGGAAAATCATATACCAAAGAACAATTCATGGAGCACTGCAAGGATGCTGACGGCGTTATCTGTGCCAGCGAGAAAGTCGATAAAGAAGTAATAGACTGCTGCACAAAGCTTAAATGCATAGTCAAATTCGGCGTAGGCATGGACAATATAGATATCGAATACTGCAAAGAAAAGGGCATTGTGGCTGACAGGTGCACAGGGAGCAACTCAAGGTCTGTTGCAGAACATGCTCTTACGCTCATGCTTGCAAACTGCAAAAATATCTATGAGGGGATAAGGGAGACTAAAAACCATTCATGGTCCAAGCTCTCCGGAACTGAAATTTACGGAAAGACTCTCGGTATCATTGGGTTCGGGGCCATAGGAAAGCATCTTGCAAATATGGCAAATGCTCTTGGCATGAATGTCCTTTGCTATGATGCATATCCCATAAATGAAGTGGATGCTCTCGGTGTCAATGCCAGAATATCAGATCTTGATACTATTTATGCAGTATCAGATTTTATTTCAGTCCACGTTCCCCTGAACGATGAAACGAGGGGAATGATATCTCTTGACGAGATGGAAAAAATGAAAAAGAATTGCGTGCTCATCAATACTGCAAGAGGCGGAATAGTTGACGAAGATGCTCTTTATACTGCTCTTTCAGAGGGTATTATAAAGGCGGCATGTTTTGATGTATTTTCATCAGAGCCGCCAAAGGGAGATGAAAAGCTTTTAGATCTTGATAATTTCTATCTGACTCCACACTGTGCCGCAAGCACAAAGGAAGCAGATTTAAATACATGCAAAATAGCTACTGATATATTACTGAGAAGATTGGAGGAAATATAAATATGATCAAGGGTATAATACCGGCATTGGTAACACCCTTTAACAGGGATATGACCATAAACCATGAAGAGGCTGCAAAGCTTTTGGATTACACCATGGAAGGCGGAGTCCATTGTCTTTTCATTCTTGGAACCAATGGGGAATTCTATGCTGTAAATCACAGCGAAGCAGAAGAATACACTAAATTTGTAACTGAATACGTTAAGGACAGGCTTCCCGTATTTGTCGGCCTTGGATCTAACAGTACAGAAATGACCATAAAAAGGGGGCATAGGCTCATAAGCAACGGAGCAGAATGCTTTACAGTCATAACACCGTTTTTCCAAGCCTTAACTGAAAGGGAATTGATAGCATACTATACGGAAGTAGCTGATGCCCTTAAGACTCCTATGCTCATTTACAATATTCCTGCAAGGACAAATATCAATGTAAGCCCATACGTGGTAAAAGTATTGTCTGAGAATAAATATATCGTTGGCATCAAAGATTCTAGCGGCAATATGGATAATCTTAAATCATATATAGACGCATCTGAAGGAAGAGATTTCAGCGTACTTTGCGGCTCTGATTCAAAGATATTAAAAGCTCTTTCATTAGGTGCAACAGGTGCGGTTGCATCCACATCCAACCTGATCCCAAAGGTCATAGTAGGAATATATGATGCCTATAACAAGGGCGATTTAGAACTGGCACAAAAGTGTCAGGATGATGTAGAGCCCTTAAGACAGACCATGCACCTGGCCGGTACACCTGCAGTACTCAAGAAATCTCTGCAGATGATAGGCATAGATGCAGGTTATCCTGCAAGGCCCGTAATGGCTGCTGAAGATCCTGAAGTAGTATCAAAGATAGAAGAGATGCTCAAGTATTACAAATTGGGCTCCTTTAATGCGTAAAAAGAGACTTTTTGTTTGACTAACATTCATATCTTAGAGTATTATTAAATGATGGAATAAATATCTTTTATAT
>CAZALQ010000003.1:12101-30399 GCA_964485605.1 uncultured Oscillospiraceae bacterium | reverse complement strand
GATAAAGACAGTGGAGGCGCAACGGCGTCCGGACGCATTCATATTTACGTTGTTTAACATGGGCTCTGTATGCTGATGCCGAAAGATTCGGAGTGTTGTAAAGCTGGGATGTTCTTAAGGCGTTGCAGACTCCGGGAGCACAGTTGCAGATGGCGACTATCTTTCCTTCGCCGTCTATATTTGTGATCTGGTGAACATAGCCGTGGCGCTCTGCTCTTTCGAGGATCTCATATACTTCTTCCTTTGTAATATATCTGCCTATGCCGCGGTCATCCATGTACTCTGCCATATCGCCCATGGCAATGCAGAATTCTCCGCAGATCTCTCCGCTTCCTTCGCCTCTCATCTGCTGCTGCTTTCTGCAGGAGCACTGGCCTACGCCGTATTTATCATACATGTCTATCCAGCGGGAGAGGTGCTCAACGGGAACTGACGTGTTCTCAAGGGCAATAGCCTTTTCTACAGGTATTGTATGCATGCCTATGCCGGCTCCTCCCGGAGGAACGAGCTGAGTAATGCCTCCAAGGGGCAGCTGAGTCATAAGGTTAAAGAAGGTCGCAAGCTGAGGGAACTTTTCTGTCAAAGGATCCTGCATCATCATGAACTCTGCAGATCCGGGAACAAAAATAGGGAGCTCATACTGAAGATGCTTATCCTCTGTCTTTGCTCTGTTCTGTTCAATGACGCCTATCCAGCGAAGATCCTCGACCATTTTCTGAGTATCTTCAAGGCTCATGTTGTTCATCTTTGCAAGCTCCGGTACTGAATAAGGAACTCTTGTCTTCTTAAAGTTTAAGAGGAACTTTACCTGCTCCTTGTTTAAGATCATATCCAGCATCCAGTACTCAGGATCTCTGTTATTAATCTTCTTTCCTATCTTCTTTTTAACGCGGTCCGTTATGAGAAGGGCAAGCTTTGTTACAAGCTGTTCCTTTTCCGGATCCTCCGGTACATAGTTGGGATCCTGCCAATAATCGCCCGCATTTATCATCGGGTCGCCCGGTTTCCATTCTTCCAGACTTCTGCCCATTTTCCATCCTCCTTAAGGCTCATTGTTTATTAAAAAATATGCACGTAGATTATATTATACATAAGTTAAAGGGGTCAAGAAAAAAGGGAACAGCTTTACGCAAAACTGTTCCCTTAAATCTCAATCTTTTCTGTTTGATATTACTTGATTTCAGCCTTCTCGATAGTGAACTTAAATACGAGGAAGTGCTCAAGACCCATTTCAAGGAATCTATCCTTCATATTGTTGCCCTCGAGCATAGCCATCTTGATCTTCTCGTCGGTGCATTCTTCCGCAAGTCCGGTCATACGTACCCATCCAAATCCCTCCGGTTTTCTTGCAACTATCTGGATATGGGGATTTGCTCTAAGCTGCTTATGAACTTCGTTATGATCTGTTGTGTTGAAATAGATATTTCCGTCGATCTCCTGAAGGGATCCAAAGGGTCTTGCTGCAGGATAATCGCCGTTGATCGTTACGAGGAAATAAATACCGCATTCTTTAATTGCTTCAAATTCTTTTGACATAGTTTTTTCTCCTTTTCTTACCATGGGTTATTTGGATTTGGATCTGTCGGGTCAATACCCTTTCTCCAGTCACCTGTATCTATTCTGATGGGATCAGGCTTTCCAAGAGGTCCCGGGGAGCTCCAGTCATCATATATGATTATTGGGAATCCTTCGGGGCAATTGTTGTACAGCCAAAGCTCATCTGCTACGCAAAGCCTTATGCATCCAAGGGATGCCACTCCTCCCAGTTTATTGTATTCGTCATACTCTATATCGTTATATACGCCGTTCTCATCAGTGCTCTGGGAATAGTAGCAAACCGAGTGGAACATGATGCCCCACTGATCGTAGGGATCCGGAGCCAGAGTTGTATCTATTGATATGGCATACCTTCCCCAGCTTCCGTCTACCATATAGCACCAATCTGCTCTCCATGCGGAGTGGAATCTTCCTCCCCAGACATTAGTGGATATGGGAGTATTGTATCCTTCTCTTGCAGTGCTGCAGGGACATGCCTTAACAGGAACCGTATAGTTGCCGTTGCCGTCCTGTCCGTAGACTGTCACCGTATTATGCGCTCTGTTGACTGCAACAAGGTAGGGCTGTCCCCATTCTCCTGTTGCATCCCAGCCCACGAAAGAATCGTTTCCGGGTACATACCAAGGCGTGGGAGCAGGGGTATATACGGTAATATATCTGTCCTTCTTAGTTACGTTTCCGTAGGAGTCCTTTGCTTCATAGCTGACTGTATAGGTGCCGTCTGTAGATGTATTAAGATCATTTGCCGTGACTAAAATAGTGGGGCTTGGGTCTTTGTCATCCTTAACTGCAACGCCGGACATTACGTCAAAGCTTGTTCCGTTCTCTATGCTCACATCATCTGCTCCGGTTATTGTGGGAGGCTCTGTGTCATAGGGAACTATCTCTACCTTGGCTTTAACGGAAGATTCATTCTTATCTTCATCGACAGCCTTAACGACTATTTCGTACATGCCGGGAACCTTAAGGTCGTTGCCCTGAGGATCTATGGTCAGCGTAACTTTTCCGTAGTCTTCTGCATCAACTATACGGCCGGGGTCTACCGTATCCCTGTCGGTAAAGACAGGATAAGCTACTATGCTTGAAGCAGGGTCTTGGCTTCCGTCTTTAAGCTTTAAAACGGGAGCCTTAGTATCCCTTACGGTAACGCTTACCTCGAAGTCCTTATTCTTAAACTTATATGTATACTTGTATACTCCCTTTGCCAAAGGACCCTTTGGTCCGAATACGGAAACCTCTGAAATATCTCCGCCCTGGACGTCTTCAACTATGGACATGGGGTCAAACTCTTCGCCGGCCTCTGCTATGGGTCTTGAAGAGGTGAACTTTACTGCAGGCCTAAAAAAGAAATACCAGGCAGCAAAGGCCCCTGCCAAAAGAAGGAATACAAGAAGGAGAATGAGGAGGGTTTTTCCGCCCTTCTTTTTCTTTGGTTCATCCTTTAGGACATCCTCCTTTGGAGCTTCTTCAGATTCATCCTCTATGACATAATCCATTGCAAAGTCATCCACAGGGGTATCCGCAGTTTTAGGAATTTCCTCCTTGGGTATTTCGTTTATATCTTTTTCTTCAAAATCGCTCATGATCTACTCCTTTAGAATCCCATCCTCTTAAGAGCGTCAGGTAGCTGGCTGGGACTTTCTATGGTTTCATCCGGGTCTTCCGCTTCACCGAATCCGTAGGCAGCATATATAAAGGGGACTCCGGCATCGCGGGCAGATGTTTCATCCTGATGGGTATCACCCACATAAACAGCTTTGTCTACATCATTTCTTTTCAGTATTAGTTTAATATTTTCTCCCTTGGGAAGCTGAGTTCTTCCGAAGGTCTCCTCATCTTCGAAGAGGTCGTAGTAGCCGTAAAACTCTATAAAATTGGAAGCGTAATGCTCCTGGCCGTTGCTTACTATATATAGATGATAATCCTTTTTTAGTTCTCTTAAAGTCTCCTCGAGCTGAGGGTAAAGAGTGCCTCCCTTTACGATAAGAGCTGCATCCTCATCATCTATGCAGTCGTTAAATATCTCTTCCATTTTCTCAACGGGAAGATCGGGCATGGTAAGTTCGCCTATCTCATACATGGTCTTTCCCATGAGTCCTCTTATCTCTTCAAGGCTTAAATATTTGCCCCTGGTCTCCTCGTGTCTTTGGAGTGTCTTGTTCCACACTTCCTGAAGAAGAGGTGTCGTATCCCAAAGGGTTCCGTCCATATCAAATACAATCGCTTTTTTCACACTTCGGATTATATCAGTAATTGGCAAAAAAAACTATAACAGAAAAAGCCGGTGCTTTTGCACCGGCCAATAAAAAGGGATTGTTATGCTTCTCCTAAGACCTCATAATCCTGGGCTACGACTGCAGCCTTGAGAGTCTCAAATGGAACGTCCTTTGAGAGAGTAACTACTGCTGTCTTTGTATCCTTGTTCGCTACGGCTTCTGTTACTCCGTCTACTGCTTCAAGAGCCTTCTTTACTCTTGCTTCGCAGTGCTCGCACATCATTCCTTCTACCTTTAATGTCTTTGTCATGGTATTTTCCTCCTCTTTCTTTTCTTCGGTATTTTCTCCGAGGAAACTCTTTAATTTTTCAATATCTATTTCATTCTTTGACTTCTTGTCTCTCTTTACGGAGTGAAGATCAAAGAGATTAAGCCTTAGAGCGTTTGTGACGACGCAAAAGCTTGAAAGGCTCATGGCCGCTGCTCCGAACATGGGATTTAAGGTCCATCCCGTAATGGGTATCCACATGCCTGCTGCAAGGGGTATTCCGATCACGTTGTAGAAGAATGCCCAGAACAGGTTCTCGTGGATATTCTTTAAGGTCTGGCGGCTGAGTCTTATGGCTGCAGATACATCGGAAAGCCTGCTCTTCATAAGAACTACATCGGCTGCATCGATGGCAACATCGGTACCTGCTCCGATGGCGATCCCTATATCTGCCCTTGTAAGAGCCGGCGCATCGTTTATGCCGTCTCCCACCATGAGGACCTTGCCCATGTCTTTAAGCTTTCTTATGATCTCTTCTTTACCGTCAGGCATGAGTCCTGCAACAACGGCATCTACTCCTGCCTGTTTTGCAATTTCCCTTGCGGTCTTTTCGTTATCGCCTGTAAGCATAACGGTTCTTATGCCCATGCCGCGAAGCTCTTCTATTGCTCTTGCGCTGTCCTCCTTAATGGTATCGGCTACTGCTATGATACCGAGTATCCTGCCGTTTTCCGAAAAGACAAGGGGTGTCTTGCCTGCATTTGCAAGAAGGTCTGCCTTATCCAAAAGCTCTTTTCCAAGGCCTACTTCCTTATTCATATATGAGGCGCTTCCGCCAAGGAGTTCTATGTCATTAAGCTTTGCTTTAACGCCGCTTCCCGTAAGGGATGTAAAACCTGAAGTCTCAGGGACATCTATGCCCTTTTCTTCTGCCATGGCCATGACAGCCTTTGCAAGGGGATGCTCGCTCCTCTTTTCAAGAGCCGCTGCCTTAAGAAGGAGCTCTTCTTCCGTTACACCTTCGGCCGGCACCATATCTGTGACCTTCGGCTGTCCTTCTGTAATAGTTCCCGTCTTATCAAGAACGACGATTTGGGTCTTTCCTGTTTCTTCAAGGGAAACTGCCGTCTTAAAGAGTATTCCCGATTTTGCTCCCATGCCGCTTCCGACCATAATGGCAACAGGGGTTGCAAGGCCAAGAGCGCAGGGGCAGCTGATGACAAGAACCGATATGCCTCTTGCGAGGGCAAAGCCCAGCTTTTCGGCTCCGACTCCGATATCTTTTCCGAATATGAGCCAGACGGCAATGGTAAAGACCGCAATGCCTATGACCGCAGGAACGAATATACCCGATACCTTATCGGCGATCTTTGCAATAGGTGCCTTGGTTGCAGAGGCATCCGATACCATCTGTATGATCTGAGAAAGGGTAGTATCCCTTCCGACCTTTGTTGCTCTGCACTTAAGAAAGCCTGACTGGTTTACGGTTCCTGCCGAAACATTGCTTCCTTCAGCTTTATCGACAGGAAGGCTTTCTCCCGTGAGGGCTGCTTCATTTACTGCAGATATTCCTTCTGTAACTACTCCGTCCACCGGAATGTTTTCTCCCGGACGAACGAGGAATATGTCTCCCACCTCTACGTCATCGATGGGAACGGTCATCTCCTGTCCGTTTCTTTCTATGACTGCGGTGCTGGGTGCAAGCTTCATGAGGCTCTTTAGGGCATCCGTGGTTCTGCCCTTTGATTTTGCCTCCAGCATCTTTCCCACGGTGATAAGGGTTACTATCATGGCTGCCGATTCAAAATAGAATTCGTGCATATAGGTCATGACAGCTTCTGAATCTCCCTTAAGGACTGCTCCCGTCATGGCAAAGAGCACATAGGTGCTCCAGCAAAAGGATGCCATGGATCCCATGGCAACAAGGGTGTCCATATTGGGGGCTCCGTGGAGGACTGCCTTAAATCCCGATATGAAGAATTTTTGGTTTATGACCATGACTATGACGGCAAGAAGCATCTGGGCTATGCCCATGGCCACGTGGTTTCCATCAAGAAAGCCGGGAAGAGGCCAGCCGAACATCATGTGACCCATGGATATATACATGAGGACAAGGAGGAATCCCACTGAGGCTATGAGCCTTTTCTTAAGGACCGGCGTCTCGTGATCTTTTAGAGCTTCTTCCTCTGCCTCATATCCTGTGTGCTGTTTTTCTCCCTTTATCTTTCCGCTTTCCTTTGGGGATGCTCCGTATCCTGCATCCTCTACAGCTTTGATTATATCTGCCGGCTTTGCTGTGCCCTCAACTCCCATGGAGTTGGTAAGAAGGCTGACAGCGCAGGACGTTACTCCCGGCACCTTCGATACTGCCTTCTCAACTCTTGCCTGGCATGCAGCGCAGCTCATTCCTGTTACGTTATATTGTTCCAATCTTTCTTTCCCCTTACTTCATTAATTTTTGAAGCATGTCGAGCATCTCTTCGACGATCTCGTCATTGCCCGCTTTGATATTTGCCGTAACGCAGTTCCTTATGTGGTTTATGAGCACTTCCTTGTTAAAAGAGTTCATAGCCGATGTTACTGCGGAGGACTGGGTAAGGACATCCATACAGTAGCGGTCGTCTTCCACCATCTTCTGAAGTCCCCTTATCTGGCCCTCTATTCTAGACAGGCGGTTTATCAATTTTTTTTTCGAAGCATCATCTCTGTTTGTCTTTTTCTCGCTGGTGCATATATCAACGTGAGCGCACTTCTTGCACTTTTCATTAATATATTCGCTTTCATTTGCAAGAACATTTTCATTTGCCATGACTTATTGCCTCCTCTCATATGATAGAATACCCTACTAGGGTATATTTATTCTGCCAGAATAATATACCCCCGCAGGGTATTTGTCAATATGTGTTATAATTAATTATCTCGGGTATTAGCCTGGGAATTGTTATTGTTTATCTTTTTACAAGCAGCTTTTAGGGCTTTAGGTAAATATGCAGCCCATCTTCTGCTGCAAAGAAACCTGCATGAACGCCGAAGGCTTCCTCAAACTCCTTTGATCTCAGCACTTCCTCCGCGGTCCCGGAAAGGACCACTTTACCTTCGTTCATAAGTATGACCTTGTCCGCATAATGGAGCACCGCTTCCATATCGTGAAGTATCATAATGATGGTCTTGCCCATATCCTTTAGAGCCTTAGCATGATCCATCATCTCGAATTGGTTCTTTACATCAAGAAAGGTGGTGGGTTCATCCAAGATGATAGTGCTCGTATCCTGAGCAAGCGCCATAGCCATATATACCTTTTGTCTTTGACCGCCCGACAGATTTTCCAGCTTTCTGTCTGCAAATTCCGTCATTCCCGTGAGCCTTAAAGCTTCGGCTACCTTATCCCTGTCCTCTTTGCGGTAGTGCCGTGGGTAGCTAAGATAAGGGAATCTCCCGTGAAGGACCATATTGTATACGGAAATGTCTGCTATATTTTTGCTCTGGGAAACGTAAGATATCTCTCTTGCCAGTTCTTTTTGGGAAATGTCATCGATATTCTTCCCGTTTATCTCTATTTGCCCCTTAGTCCTTTCCTCGAGCCTCATTATGGACTTTACCGTGGTGCTTTTGCCGCAGCCGTTAGGTCCTATTATGACGGTTATCTTTCCTTCGGGGAATTCTGCACCAAGGCCATGGATTACTTCTTTTTCATCGTAATCCACATGAAGATCTTTGATAACTATCATCACAGACCTCCTTTCTTTTTGCGAAGAAGCCATATGAAGAAGGGCCCTCCAAGGAAGCTCATAAGTATGCCCGTCGGCAGTTCGAAAGGAGCAAATATCATTCTGGCTATAAGGTCGCAAAGGGAAACAAAGCTTGCCCCCAAAAGAACGGCAAAGGGAAGAAGCTTTCCGCTCTCATTTCCTATGAGCCTTCTTGCCATATGGGGAACTATGAGCCCTACAAAGCCAAGTATTCCTGCAAAGCTGACACAGGCTCCGGCAAGAAGTGCTGCCAGTGTAAGGAGGCCGTTCCTTACCAAAGTCACATTCATTCCCAAGGACTTTGCAGTATCATCTCCAAGGGAGAGGACATCCAGTTCATTTGAAAGGGATGTCGCTATCAGTATGCTACCTATGATAAGAATGGCAGCCGGAAGGAGTCTCGCCTGGTTTACGGCGGAAAAGCCGCCGACTCTAAAGTCCCTGCTGGAAAGGGCCGCGTCGGGAACAAATGTGATGACAGTCTCTGTCATAGCATTAAGAAAGGCCGTAACTGCTACACCACCCAGGACTACTGTAGTCTTTGACGCATGGGCCTTTCTTCCTACAGATACCACAAGGAAGGTTGCAGCCAGTGCGCCGAGGAATGAAGCTCCTGCTATGGCCCAGGATGTGTAGATGCCAAGTCCGCAGCAAAGGGCCACGGCAAAACCGGCGCCTGCGTTGACACCTATGGTGCCGGGAGATGCCAGGTTATTTGACAATACCTTCTGAATGATGGTACCTGCCATGGCAAGACCTGCTCCTGCAAGAAGGCAGGCTGCAGTCCTTGGAAGCCTTACATACCAAAGTATCCTTTGGGCCGTTGTAGTGCCCGGCCCTTGAAACAGGGCTGTAAGCAGCTTACCAAGGGAAAGTCCTGATGCGCCGACACATATGTTGAGCACGGCTGACACCAAAAGAAGTGCGACTCCTCCTATAATGAAGAGTGCGCTTTTATTGTTTTTCGTTTCGTTTTTAGTTTTATCTTGCTTGTTTTTCACTATATCGATTTTAATTTTTTATTCTAAAACAGCAACCCATACTGCTTTTAAGTTTTTTTATATAGGAATATAGGATGTTCCTTGAGATTATTTTCCGTAAAGAATCTCAGCCAGCTGCTCGTAAGCTTCGCCCCAGCGTGCATTAGGCTTTAAGTGATAGAGAGTCTTGTCCATATAATAGACTCTGCCTTCCTTTACAGCTGTAAGGCCAGCCCATGCAGGATTGTTTGTAAGAGCATCGCCTAAAGCTTTCTTTATACCTTCGCTGTCAGATCCCTGTTCTGTGATAAAGATCATATCGGGATCTTCCTGAATAATGACTTCAAGGCTTAAGTCCTCAAGAAGGCTGCTACTGTCGGCAATGTTGGTCGTTCCGAGATCTTTAAGCATGATACCGAGCACTGTATCATCAGAACCCTTAGCTTTTACAGTGGATGCTGCAGCTCTTACGAAGAGAACCTTAGGTGCTCCCTGCTCTGAAGCCTTCTTTAAAGCCGCTTCTTTAACTGATGCGATCTTTTCTTCAATGTCTGTTCCGTTTGTCTTGTAAAGGTCGTCTCTTCCGGTGATAGTTGTGCAGACCTTCAGCATGCGAAGATAATCTTCAAAACTGTTTACATTGAAATAGAGGGTCTTTACTCCTGCCTGCTCAAGGGTATCCTTAAGATCTACCTGCTTTTTTGTATTGGCGCTTCCGATGACAAGGTCTACCTCTGCACCAAAGAGCTGCTCAAGACTTATGGCATTGTATTTTCCAAGGTCTACTGTCCCTTCGGGAAGATCAAGATGAAAGTCTTCCCATGCATCGTGAACTGCAGCTTTGAGGCTTCCTCCTGCAAGTACCCAGGTATCGGCAAAACTGCCCATCATGCCTGCTACTGCCTTTGGCTCTGTTTCAAAGGTAACTTCTCTTCCAAGGTCATCTGTTACCGTTACGGGAGTCCACTCACCGGACTTATTGCCGTCTTCCTTTCCGCCGGCTCCGCATCCTGCAAGCATTGCTATGCAAAGAAGCAGAGCTAAAACTTTAACACTTTTTTTCATTACTATTCTCCTTTTTATATATATACCGCTTTACTATACATATCCTTTTAATATCTCGTCCGTTTCCTCTTCATCAATGATCCTTTGCTCTTTGATCATTACGTCAAGGCAGGCATGGAGGAACTGCTTCCTTATGGGTTGGGATTGAATGTTCTCTTTAGCAACTATACGTATCTCTGCCATCCTTTCAAGAATCTCATCCATATTTTCAGGCACATCCTCAGAAAGTCTGTCCCTAAGCCATACGCTGGCCGGAGGGCTTGCTCCAAGGCTCGATACGGCAACAAGAGTCATTCCCTTTTTAAATATGGCAGGAAAGATCGCAGTGCATGCATCTCCGTGACCTGCGCAGTTATACGGTATATGAAGCCTTTGGCAGGCTTCTGACAAAAGCTTTTCAGCCTCTTTGCTTCCGCTGGCATCGATGACAAGGATCTTGCCTTCTGCATCTTCTGCCTTTACGGTTCTAAGCTCTATCCTTACCGAAAGATCTAATATTTCCTTGCAGATCTCAGGTGCGATAACCGTAATATCCGCACCCTGCTTTTTCAAAAGTTCCGCTTTATGAAGAGCTATTTGTCCGCCCCCTGCAATGAGTACAGGAGCATTTTCAAATTCTATAAGTATGGGGAAATATGCCATCCTACCCTCCTTTAAGAAGCTCTCTTCTTCTTTACAAAGTAATTGAGTATTCCGCCGCCTACTATGATGGCTGCAGCAAGAACCAAAACCAGCTTTGCTGCCTCTTGTGGGATCGCTCCCTTTTCTCCGACCGTATCGGAATAGAAAGTAAGGGCATATTCTATCTCCAGGCTGTCTCCCATGGCCGTAGTATCTGCAACCACTGACATGGGGTCGTCCATGAGGGTGATCGGTATCTCAAATTGAGAGTTGCCGCCGTCCACTATAAGGTTCTTGTACATGGTGTCATCTATTACCATATAGTCATAATATGCGCTGCTCCAAATGAGCCTTGCATAGGCTTTTCCGTCTCTTACTATCAGAAGAGTCGGAGAGCTGACACTTGCTCTTCCGCTCCCTCCGATGAGGTTTACTTCTATTGAATATTCTCCGTCGGGAAGATCTATGGCCACAGCTTCAGGAGACCCTTCGCTTCCGCCCTGCTTATATTTGTTGTCGTCAAACATGTCTTCGCTTCCCTCGACCTCCAAAGCGCTTATGGCCTTTTCTATGAGCTCGTAATCGGGAAGTTTAATAAGGAGGGCTTCCTCAGGAAGAGTCGATGCATCAAAGACGAGTTTTCTGTCGTACCACTTTTCCCTTGCCTTACTGAAAGCTGCACAGTCAAGTTCCTTATCAAGGGCTTCTATTTTAAAGGTAAAGGTAGTCCTTCCGTCCACAATGGTAGGAGATACCCAGGTGCTCATGTCTGCCCTCGAAGCATCGGGCTTTGTTCCCGGGTATACATAAAGGTAGCTTGTACTTCCTATGGTGATGCTTGCCGTTATCTCCCCGTTCTCTACGGTGATGCTTCCCTTCCTTATCTTGAAGAAAGGGGATGTAGAATCGACCTTTATATCGTAGGTCCCGTCCTTAATATCTTTTCCGTAGATGGGGACCATGCCGTACCTGCCGGCCTTTTTTGTCCTTATTTCCTTCTGAGCTTTAAGTATCCTTTCTTCGCTCTCGTTTTTTTCATCTTCTGCTGCTTCCTCTCCAAAGGAAAGGACTGCAAAGGAAAATACGCATGCAAATATGAGAAGAAAGCAGAGGGCAATTCTAAATATTTTTCTTTCTTTTTTAAACACCTGTGTTCCCCCTCCCTTAAAGATTCTTCTTTTTGTAAATGAAAATAACGGCAACAGTTCCGAAAATCACAAGGTATGCTGCAAGAACTGCGAAACCAAACCATCCGGCCGGCTGCCCGTTTGCAATTTTTCTTATCATGTCGCAGGCCTGAGACAAGGGCAGGAGCGATATTGCCTGCCTGAAGCCAGAGGGCATCTGCTCTGTTGAGAAGAAAGTATTGCAGAGGAATGACATAGGCGTAATGATATATGATGTAAATTTAGGCGGATCTGCATAGCTCTTTGCCGTAAAGGAAAGAACCAGCGCTATGGTGGAAAAAACCATACCGTTTAAAAACATGATGATGATCGAAAGACCGTTGAAAATGAGATCCGTCCTGATCGGAAGCGTCAAAAGAAGAATGACGCATCCGGCATAAAGGCCCCTTAAACTTCCTCCTATGACCTGTCCTAATATGAACTGCCAAAGAGGTGTAGGAGAGACCATTACCTGATCTAAGGCCTTTTCATAAAGCCTTTGTGTACTCATGTTCTGCACTATGGCAGAAAATGAACCGTGCATGGTAGACATGGCCACAACGCCGGGAACAAGGAAATGAAGATAGGGCTCTCCGTGAGAGGTGGTCTGTATTCCCATGCCGAATATAATAAGGTACATAAGAGGTGAAATCATGGCGGCGACGGTTATCTTGTAAAAGTCGCGCCTAAACTCTACCCATTTTTCCCAAAGTACTGTGATTATGCCCATATTCTCACCCCAGCTTCCTTCCTGCGCAGTCGACAAAGACGTCCTCTAAGGTCGTCGCCCTAAAGGAAGCATCATGGCCTGCCTCAGACAGATAGGTAATTGCCTCTTCTCTGTCATGGAAATACTTGCTCACAAGGCCTTCTTCCGAGGTTATATCTACGGCAAAAGCTCCGAGCTCTTCAATGAGGGCATCAGGAGTATCAAGCTTTTGAAGCTTTCCCCTGTTTATCAGTGCCACCCTGTCGCAAAGGGCCTGGGCTTCTTCTATATAGTGAGTGGTAAGAACTATGGTCATCCTCTTTTCGTTAAGCTGTCTTAGAAGGTTCCACATCTGCCTTCTTGAAAGGGCGTCCATTCCGGCTGTAGGCTCGTCAAGAAGAAGGATCTCAGGCTCTATCATAAGGCTTCTGCATATCATGAGCTTTCTCTTCATTCCGCCTGACAAATGCCTTACGGTTCTTTTTCTGAATTCCGTAAGTCCCGCAAATTCCAAAAGCTCTTCGGACTTTTCCTTGATGAGCTTCTTTGACATATAGTAAAGTCTTCCCTGATATTCCATGACTTCATCCATAGTCATATCCTGGCGCATGGAATATTCCTGGGTGATTACCGACAGCTTTCTTTTTTGAGCGGAGGCTTTTCTGTCAAGCTTTTGGCCGTCTATCAATATCTCTCCCGATGTGGGAAGAAGCACTGTAGACAGCATGCTTATGGTAGTAGTCTTTCCTGCACCGTTTGGACCGAGAAGTCCAAAAAACTCTCCGGTCTCGATCTTTAGATTAAGTCCGTCAACGGCCGTAAAGTCTCCGAATTTTTTTACAAGATCCTTGATTTCTATCATTTAGGTAAATAAAAAACTGCAGCAAAAATGCCACAGCCGTTTTCCATAGCAAGCAGACCCCTTTTAGGCTACTCGGCCCAAAGGTCACAATGCAGCAGGTCTTCTGACTTGCGCTTTCAAAAAGTATTACTTTTATCCAAAAGGACTGTCTTCTCAGGATTTATCCCAATGACTGCTTTCGCAAATGTCCTTTCGTAAGCGCATACAGCGGCGGTACCGTTCGCGATTTTCACGCGATTCCCTATTATCTCCGGCAAAGGAATTATCCATTCCGAAGCACTGCATCCATTTATATCTCATTGAGTATACCACAACAGAAAAAGCCGTCAAGCAAGACCGCAAGGGGATAGTATCAAGCCCTTAATATTTAAGGTTTTTCTTTTATATCCCCCATGGGGGATATGTCTTTTCCTACGAAACATTTCCACATAATACACTTGTCCTCCTTAACTATTGACATTTTTTGTACTCTGAAGTATAACTTTCCTTGTGAAAAAACTTAATCGGGAGCAGATTTTGGGGGAAACAGGTGAAATTCCTGCACAAGGCCGTTACTGTGATTCTTTTAAAGATGAGTCAGATTACCCGCTGCTTTGACCTAAAGCTTTAATGCTTTAGGTGCGTTTTATCCTTGCGAGCACCAGGGACTGGGACAAATAAGGCGCCTTTGCGCCTAAAATTATCCAAACCTTCTTGCCCGTTTTTTAACGGGTTTTTGCTTTTTCTAAAGCAAAAGGCAAATGGTTAATTCTAAAACGCCGGATGTTTTTTCAGGTATTAAAGGAGAAACGATTTGCAGAAAGTGAGGTTTGAAAAAATGAAAAATGCAAAAATAATTATCTCCATGCTGCTTGTTCTTGCTATGACACTTTGTTTCGCAGCTTGCGGAAAGAAAGAAGAACCGGCAGCAAAGACTGATGAAGAACTCGCAGCAGAAGTTGCAGCTCTCATCGACAAGATTTATGTTCAGGAATGGACAGAGACAACAGAAGCTGATTGCGCAGCAGCAAAGGCAGCTTGGGACGCTCTCACAGATGCTCAGAAAGAGCTTGTTGAAGGCGAAGAAGCTTCCCCTGACTACTTTGGCGCAGACACAGGCGACGCATCCAAGGACGATCCAAGAAACCAGGACAGCATCGGAAAGAACGAACTCCTCGTTGTATCCTTCGGAACATCCTTTAATGACAGCCGTGTAAACGACATCAAGGGAATCGAAGATGCTCTTGCAAAGGCATTCCCGGATTGGTCTGTAAGAAGAGCTTTCACAGCACAGATCATCATCAACCACGTAATGGCTCGTGACGGAGAAAAGATCGACAACATCACACAGGCTCTTGAAAGAGCCGTTGAAAACGGTGTTGAGAACCTTGTTATCCAGCCGACACATCTCATGCACGGTGCAGAATATGACGAACTTTGCGAAGCTCTTGAAAGCTACAAGGATAAGTTCGCAAAGGTTGCAGTTGCAGAGCCTCTTCTCGGCGAAGTTGGAGCAGATGCTTCCGTTATCAATGCTGACAAGGAAGCAGCAGCAAAGGCAGTAGTCGCAGCAGCAGCAGTTCCTGAAGATACAGCACTTGTACTTATGGGACACGGAACAGCACACGTTGCAAAGGTCACCTATTCTCAGATGCAGGCTCAGATGAACGCTCTTGGATACAAGAACGTATTCGTAGGAACTGTTGAAGGTGAACCGGAAGAAACATCTTGCGAAAATATCATCGCAGCTGTTAAAGCAGCAGGCTTCAAGAAAGTCGTTCTTCGCCCAATGATGGTAGTTGCAGGCGACCACGCAAACAACGACATGGCAGATCCTGAAGATCCGGAATCTTGGGTAAGCCAGTTCACAGCAGCACAGGCATTTGATTCCATCGACACTCAGATCGAAGGACTCGGAAGACTTGCTGATGTTGAAGCTATCTATGTACAGCACACACAGGATGCTATAAACTCAATCCAGTAATATGAAAAAATTAATTGCTATATTCTTAATACTTTCCTTCTGTCTGGCCTTTGCAGGCTGCGGCAAAAAGGAGGAAAATGATCCCGGCATTGCAGACGGCAGCTACATCGTAGATGTAGATACGGACAGCACCATGTTTCATATCAATGAGGCAATGGACGGCAAGGGAGAACTTACAGTAAAAGACGGCAAAATGACCGTCCATATGATCCTGGCATCAAAGAAGATCACAAAGCTTTTCTCCGGACTTGCAGAGGATGCAAAAAAGGAAGGAGCTAAGCTCATCGAGCCTACTGTCGACACCGTAACCTATAGCGATGGTATGAAAGATGAAGTCTACGGATTTGATGTTCCCGTACCAAAGCTTGATGAAGAATTTGATGTGGCAATACTCGGGTCTAAAGAAAACTGGTATGACCACAAAGTAAAGGTATCTAATCCGGTTCCAAAGGAATAGAGCAAAAAGATGAGTTAATGAAGGAGGCTGCAGTTTAACTGCAGCCCCTTTTCATGTCTGATTATATTATCTTTTTATTTCTCAAATCTCTTTCCCGGATCCAGCTTTTTCATAAGCAGATAACATCCTATGGATATGGCTATGCCTCCCACTGTGTCTATAATATAATGCTGCTTTGTAAAGACAGTCGACATACAGATAAGTATGCACATAACAAGGGAATAGATCCTGAAGCCCTTTGATATATCCTCTCTTCCCCTTACTCCAAGGTATGCATATACGCTTATGAGGCAGTGGTAGGACGGGAACAGATTGTATGCAAGATCGCTTCCGTCCGCCTTATATACAGTGGCAAGAAGGTCGTTGAAAAAGCCAGGCATATTGGCAACTTCCATAAGATTTTCTTTGACCCTGTCCATGTACGTGGGCATGAATACAAAGAAAAGGAAACCAATGATATATGCAAGGGAAAGACCGGTAATGTAATTTGTAAAATGTCTCTTTCCTGTAAGGGATACGGCGATTGGTGCGCAGATCCAAAATACGTAGGAGAAAAGATAGATCACGACAAAGGCCGGTATTATGGGAATGAGGTCATCGATTACAGGGATCTTGCACTCAAAGGCATAGGATACAGTTCCAAAGACTCTGCTTAGAAGTTCTCCAAGCCTGTACATTCCGTACTGAAGGCCAAAATAAAGGAAACCGAAGAGCCATCCCCACCAGGGAATCTGTTTTATCCTGTTTATTATCTTTTTCATTGTTGCCACCCTTACTTCAATAGAACTACAACATGTTATCCATATCATATTAACACGATGCTTCGCAAAAGAAAAAGGGTACTCCGGGCAAAACTCCGTTTTTTTATTTCCAGGCATTAAGGAGCCTGCGTCCGTTAAGTATGTGCTCCAAAATGCAGAGAGCACCCCGTGTGCCTATTAAAGTCTTTGGCACTACATTAATATATCCTGAGCTTGGATATGCTGTCTCCACCCCATATATATTTCCGCTGTAAGAAAGAACATGAGCGATTGTGTTGGCGCTTGCAAAAAGTACCAAGTCCTTGACCTTGGTTATATCCTTTTCAAGGGCCTCTTCACATCCTAAAGAAATAAGGAAATCCTTTAATCTTTCCTCTGCAGGAGTCTTTCCAAAGGGCAGTACCTCCTTATTCTCATCGTCTCTATACAGAGGATGAAGGGCTTCAGGCACTACGCCGAGGTAACCGGACAGATAATCCGCCAGCGCATAAAGGAAGGAACTCTCCCCTTCTGCGGCATATTTAAATTCCTTTGTAAAACCTCTTCCGCCCGTATGCTTTGCAAGCTGATAAAATATTCTTCCCCTTGCCTTGTCTATATCATCAAGAGCCCTGCTGCAGTCTGTATTAAGCAGTTTTGATATACCCCTTACAAAGCTTTCGCAAAGATCGGGACCTATGGGCATGCATCCAAAATCAAGGCATGGCATATCCCAATTCTTTTTCATATACTCGGCAGTCTTTTTGCAGTGTTCATAGGAAAGAAAGATATTTGCATCTGCCCTTCCCAAAGACTCGAGCTCTTCTTCCCTGCAAAAAGCTCCCGGAGCACAATTAATATCGATGCCGCAAAGATCAAGCATTCTTCTTAGCTCCTCAAGATCTCCGTCTACGAAAAGATCTCTGCTCCCAAGGCCGAATATATTTACAGATGGTCTTTCACCCTTTTCAAAGGGACCCTTTTTTCCTGCCGCTTTTATGATCTTTATTATGGTCTCATCATAGCCTTTTAACATATTTTCAGAAAGACCTGGGCTTTCCACATATACATAGGGGACTCCCTTTTCCTTGGCTGCTGCCATAATCTCCGGCTCAATGACTTCGCTGAGAAGAGATGTCCCCGGTGCTTGGACTACCCCTATAAGAGAAAAATCCATGGCAGCAGATATGTCGTTGAGAGCTTTTTTCAGCTGATCGACGGTCCCGAAAATAAAATCTTCATACCTTAAATTAGTTACGGGAACTGCCGAAGAATCACCAAAGTACTGGCTTCTTAAAAGCCTGTCATCGGGGGTTCCCTTTATCTTCATTTCGCCTTTAAGACTCCATATCTTTTGGGGAACAACTGTCGACTGACCTGTTTCAAAACCGTAATAGGTTGCGCATCCCACAGGACCGTTAATGAGTACGACGCTGTTCTTTATACCCTTAAGGGCAGATATGGCTCCCGTAATATAGTCAGCAGTAGTGTTTCTCAAATACTGATTTGTCATTTTTCCACCTTCCCTTAAGTTCTTTTCCCGATAGCTCTTTCCACCTGATAGCTTCATCTATTCCGGAAAGAAAACCGGTTCCAATGCTTCCTGCAAATATGGCCTTCCTGCATCCCCTTTGTTCTGCTCTGCTTAATACTTCAAAATTTGAAGCGATGACAATATCCGGGTCCAGTTCTTCTGCTTTCTTTAAGAAATTGTTGATATCATCAGCCCATTCAGGAGAGTATCTGTGTCTCCAGCTCGGATTCATCCTTTCATCTGTTTTCGGAAGGAAGAATTCAAGTATCTCAAGCCCTAAATCCTTTGTAAGTTCAGAAAGCCATGGGCAGGGGCTGCTTAAGAAAATCATTGCTCTCTTTCCCTTAAAGCTATCCTTCAGCTTTTCAATTTCTTTTTCATATAGGGCTTTATATTCTTTGATCAGGGCTT
>CAZALQ010000003.1:11134-12091 GCA_964485605.1 uncultured Oscillospiraceae bacterium | reverse complement strand
CTGCTTCCTTTTCTTAATCATAGAGTTTACCCAGTTTTGTAACAAAGTCCCCGGTCTCCCCAAATCCCATGGGAAATGCCCCCTCTATAAACTTGCAGCCATGTTCCTTTTCGAAGATTTCCTTTATTTCAAGACCGAGTTTTTCTTCTCTTGCAAGAAGACTGTAGGGCGCTTTCATAAAATTGTTTACATCCTTCATGGTGGTATCGTAAAGGAACCTGCAATTAACCCTAATGCTGAGGGATTTAAATATCTCCTCGAGCTTTAGGTAATTATCCTGAGTCTTTAACGACCAGCTGAGCTCATAAACAAGATTTATTGAATCCTTGTCGATTTCTTTAACAGGCTTTACAGCTTCTCTTGCAAGAGTCTTGTAGCAAAGGGCCATGCCTTCGTTGTAGCTTCCCTCTTCAACTCCGTCTGAATGAACTATATACATCTCAACGCCCATTCCTTTAAGCTCCTTTTTCAGAGGTTCAAGATCATCTCCGGAAAGCCCGGGAATACAGGCCGTTACTACAACTATGTCCTTTGCACCTTTTCTCACCAGCTCAAGGGCTTTTTCCCTGGCGTGCTCAACGCCTCCGAAGACTGCGTCTTCGATGTTTATATCCGTATTGTCATAGTGCTGCGGGATAAAAGCAGGGTAAATAATACCCCTTGTAAAAAGGCCTGATCTTCCGTAGGATGTGACACCGTTTATGGTATAGCTGGTGCAGCTTTTTGGAGCATGGCCAAGAACATAAGCATCCTTTATCTGTACAGCAAGATCCATAGCGCCTCTATATGCACAGCCAAAAAGAGGCTGCCTGCTGAAGGGATCAGAAAGTGCCCTCTTCTTGCTTGGAATCGGTCCTATGCCGGGTACCGCATCCTTAGACGGCTCCTCCTTTGCCTCTTCGCAGCTTTCGCAATCACCGAAATTTGATAATTGTCGTCTTCCCTGTACCGTCCCGC
>CAZALQ010000003.1:0-11124 GCA_964485605.1 uncultured Oscillospiraceae bacterium | reverse complement strand
TTTGATTCTGATTTTGCATCGCTTTCCTTTTCTTTTAATTCTTCAATGCTCTTTCCCTGCAT
The DNA here is from genome assembly GCA_964485605.1 of uncultured Oscillospiraceae bacterium. Classification (GTDB taxonomy): domain Bacteria; phylum Bacillota; class Clostridia; order Peptostreptococcales; family Anaerovoracaceae; genus RUG13409. Next base: position 11,062 of record CAZALQ010000003.1, on the reverse strand, counting down.
GAAGGCTTCCATTTGCTCCTCTGAAAGGGGCTGTGACGGGTAAAGCTTGATTCCGTTTTTGATATCACCGGCAAGACCAAGAAAGAGTTTTGCTTCCCTTGAATCCCTGTCCATTTCAACCTGAGTCACGGCCTTTTTCTCAGCTTCAAGAAAACGCTCGCTTCTTGGAATAGAAAGGCATATGGGAAGGCCTACGGCCTTTGCAAATTCAATTACCTTTTCCTTATCGTCTCCGGCTCCTCTTGAGTTGTATATGATTCCCGCAATTCTGTTTCCGTCAGGATCTAAGTTCTTAATGCCGCAAAGTATATTGTTGGCAGCATATATGGACATGGACTCACCGCTGGTTACAAGGTAAATAGCCTGAGCATACTGTTTTCTGACGGGGACTGCAAAGCCTCCGCATACAACGTCTCCAAGGACATCGTAAACTATGGTATCGTAGGGATCCTTTACATTGTGCTCATTCAGAAAATCAAAGCTTGTAAGTATGCCTCTTCCGGCGCATCCTTTTCCCGGCCTTGGCCCTCCGGCCTCAACGCATCCTGTTCCAAGATATCCTTCCATAAGAATATCTTCCGCCTTTTGATCATCGGGCGGAGTGTTCAGGATATAGTCAAGGACAGTCCTCACCTTTTGTCCGTGGTGAAGAAGTCTTGTTGAATCATGTTTTGGATCGCAGCCTATCTGAAGGACCTTGCAGCCGAGACTTGCAAGGGCAGCTGATAGGTTTGCGCTGACGGTGGATTTTCCTATACCGCCTTTTCCGTATACTGCTATTTGCATAAACTCTTCTCCTTTAGATCTCTACCTTTGAGAGTTTTCCTTCCTGAAGCTTGTATATTGTATTGCAGTCAGTCAGCGTGGACATGCGGTGAGACACAATGACCACAGTCTTATCCGGATATTCTTCTCTTAAGGTTTTAAGAAGCAGCTTCTCATTGAAAACATCGAGATTGCTTGTAGGTTCATCCATAACGATCATGTCAGGATCTGTCAGAAGAATTCTGGCAAGGCCTACCCTTTGTTTTTCTCCTCCGGAAAGCCTGTTTCCGTATTCTCCCATTTGGGTATCATAGCCATCCGGAAGATTTTCAATCATCTTGTGAAGACCGGCTCTTTGGGCTGCACTTATGATTTCATCTTTCAATGCCTGTGGTTTTCCGTAGGCAATATTTTCCGCAATAGTGCCGTCATATATGAATGTACTTTGCTCCACCATAGCGATTCGGTTTCTCAAGGATGACAATGTGACATTTTTTATGTCCTTTTCCCCTGCGCAAATTGTTCCGGACACAGGATCCCAAAATCTAAGCATCAGCCTTAATATGGTTGATTTGCCTTCTCCGCTTTCCCCGATGATGCCAATCTTGTCACCTTTCTCCAGCTTTAGGCAAATATCGTCAAGAATAGTATTGCTATCCGCTTTGTAGGAAAAAGAAACTCCATTCAGCGAATACTCTTCTATGGAGTCTATATTGACAGCGTCCTCTTTCTCGCTTACCATGGGCTTCTCATCTTCTATTTCAAAGTATCTCTCTGCCGCTGCAAATGTTTCCAAAAGCTTGGAAATGACAGATATGAGAGACTGGGTTGATGAGAAGGATGCCGATACTACAAAGGACAAAATTACAACTCTTGAAAAATCCACGGAATTGCTGCTGCCAAGATGCAAAGCAATAAAGACTATGAGTATGCGGGCAAGTGATATGAAGAAACCCGGAAGAGATGTAACCAGCTGGCGGTGCATAACAAGACCATGAGAAGAACTGTTGACTCTGTCTATAAGGCCTATCATCCCCTTCATCCTTTCCTCGCTATATCCAAAAATCTGTATGTCTTTAAGCCCATATACAGATTCCACAATATTTGATTTAAGAGATCCTACTCTTTCCCTATAGTCCATACCTATCTTTCTTCCCGCCTTCATGGCAAGAAGCGGAATGACTACGCTTATCATAAGATATATGGGAAGAAGAGCCGCAACAAAGAGCATGTGAACGCTTCCAGCCACTATTAATGAAGTAAGAGGAAGGAGTATAACCGTAAACATCGGTCCTATGCTGTGGGCAAAGAAGCTTTCGATTACATCTATATCTGCAACTGCAACGGAAAGAATATCCCCTTTGGGCCTGTCTATGCTGTAAGCAGGTGCAAGTCTTCTCAAGGCTTTGAATAGATCTGTTCTCATTTCAGCAAGGAGATTGTATGCTGCAACATGGGAATTGACCCCTTCATAAAATCTCATTATGGCTATGAGGAGTGCACAAAGAAGAGTGAGCCCTCCCCAGAGAAGTTTGCTGCCCGCATCAAATCGCCCTATGGAAAAGAGGATCAGCGCCGAACCAAAACCCATCATACCCATATGTGAAAGGTTTCCCACAATGCTGGCAAGGGTTGAAATGACAATATCCTTTTTTTGAGGTTTTGCTATGAGCATAAGCCTTTTTATCATTGTTCCTATACTGTATTTGTACTGCCTTGTCTTCATATATTGCGTCTCCTCCTTCCCATTTCTTCAAGCTCATTTTGTTCTTCGACGAGTTTCCTGTAGGTTCCCTCATTCTTCATAAGACTTTCGTGATTTCCCGACTCCGCTATGCGTCCGTCTTCCAGAACATATATACAATCTGCATCCTTTATGGTAGAAAGGCGATGGGAAATGATAATCAGAGTTCTTTTGCTTGCAAGTTCCCTTATGCATTCCCAAATTTCCTGTTCACTCTTTTCATCTACACTGGATGTTGCTTCGTCAAAAATGATATATTCGGCATTTGACAGAAGGGCTCTGGCTATGCCTATTTTTTGCCTTTGTCCTCCGGAAAGTCTTGCGCCGGCTTCTCCTGCGAAGGCGTTAAGTCCATCAGCCTGTTCCTCTACCCATGCTTTGAGCTTTACATCCTCAAGGACCTTCCATAGCTCCTCATCGGCAGCATCTGGTTTTGCCATCAAGAGGTTTTCTTTAATACTTCCCGTAAACACATAAACGGACTGAGGCACCATAATGATCCTCTTCCTAAGGTCTATAGGATCGATAGAAAAATAATCATGACCTTCAAGGTAAATATGTCCTTTTTCAGTATCGTAAAAGCGGAGAAGTATCTGAGCCAGGGTGCTTTTTCCGCAGCCCGATTCTCCAACCAATGCCGTGGTTTTTCCCCTTTGTATGTCCAAACTGACGTTCTTTAATACATCGCTTCTTCCCTTGTAGGCAAATGAAATATCCTCTATTCTGATACCATCAAAATCATTATGCTTTTCCCTGTCTTCTTTATGGATCCGCTCCGTATCGATATCTAAAATGTTTGCAACGTTTTGCGCAGCCCCAATACCAAGAAGGGCTTCGTGTGCTATCCACTGAAGCTGCCTGATGGATCCGAAAAAGCTATACGAAAGCATAAAGGATGCGAGGGCAGATACCAACGATATCTTTCCATTTACAAGCTGCAAGCATACTATAACAAGTGCTGCAAAGGTAGCTAAGTTCATCATGAACTCATCAAAGCAAACTGCTGAAAAATTGATTCTCATTACCCCTTTTATAGTATCGCTCAGCTTGTTTGCTTTCTTACTCAGGCTGTCTTCTCTATCCTTTCCTCGGCCCAAAAGCTCTGTCGTGGTCATACTGTTAAGACCTTCCATATAGTAAGCCGTAAGATCGTTAAGATCTCTCCAATATCCTGTTTTAAGGCGTTCGATAATCACCTTGAAAATATTGTTAAGGGGCAGGATGATCAATGCCGTGCAAAGAAGCATTACTGCCGCAATAAGGCAGCGATCCTTAAGGGCAAAAAATGTATAGATAGGAGCAAAAAATCCATATATTAAGCCGGGAAGATACCTTGTATAGTAGGTCTGCATGGTTTCCACACCGTCTGATGCTGCGTTGATCGTATTGGTAATACCCAATCTATCCACATCGTTTACGTCAAGGTTCATTACCTTTCCCATAATCCGGTCTCTCATATATCTTCGTGATTTTGCCGAGCATCTGTATTCTGCTTCTCCAACAAGAATATTACCTGCCAGCATTATTAAAGAAGCAATAAAAGCCCTGGCGATCTGTGATCTTAAATCCATGCCTGCCGGATTGAAAAAACCGCCAAGAAGGGAAGAAATACTGGTGGCAAACATGGTCGTTCCGACTAATATGACCAGTTTTAAAAGTGAAATCAAAATTATCCAAGGGCGAATGCCTTTGGATAATTTAATTAAGGTGTTGTTTAATAACAGCATACATATTCCTCGCTATATCTATCTCATAGGATTAAAGCAAGCTAACTTATGTTCCGCGTTTACGGGACTTAGGGGTGGAATTTCCTTTTTGCACTTTTCTGTGCAGTTTGGGCACCGGCTTGCAAAGGGGCATCCAATTTGAATTCCTATAGGGCTTACGGGTTCACCTGAAAGCTTTGCTATATCATCATTCTGATCGCAGTAAACATCAAGAATCGATCCAAGAAGGGCTTTTGTATAGGGATGAGCACACTCCTCTTCAAGGGTTTCGCTTTCAAGATATTCAACAACCCTTCCAAGATACATTATGGCTATCTTTTGGGTCACACTTCTTACAAGGGCCAAATCATGGCCTATAAAAAGGCAGCCTATGTTTCTCTCTTCAACCAGATTTACCAATATCTTTGCAATCTGGTTTTGTATGGATACATCCAGTGCCCCCGTTGCTTCGTCGCAGATGAGAAGCTTTGGATTAATTGCAATCGCCCTTGCAATGGCAACCCTTTGAAGCTGACCGCCGGAAAGCTCATGGGGGTATCTTGCAGCAAACTCAGCAGGAAGACCTACCTTTTCCAATAGCTCAAAGGCTTCTTCCATGGCAACTTCCTTTGAAACATGGTCGTAGTTGACCCTGGGCTCGCAAAGGTAAGTCCCTATCCTCATTCTGGGAGAAAAGGAACTTAAAGGATCTTGAAATACCATCTGAATGTTGCGTCTGAAGAGGGCAAATTCCTTCTTTGGAAGTTTGGTATATTCGATGCCGTCCAGGGTGATAGAGCCTGATGTTATGGGAAGAGATCCTGCGACCATCTTTGCGAGGGTGCTTTTTCCGCAGCCCGATTCTCCTACAAGACCAAGGGTTTCGCCTCTGTCGAGGGTAAGATTTGCATCCGTTACTGCATAAAGGGTATTCTTCTTTACAGGAAATTCCTTACATACATTGGTTATTTTTAAAAGTGGTTCGTTACTTGGCAAAGCGCTTACCTCCCATCTTGGGAACTGCCTCTATGAGGTCCTTTGTGTACTGCTCTTTAGGATTGTTGATTATCTCATCTCTTGGGCCAAACTCAACCATCTTGCTTTTGCACATGACCCCTATCTTATCAGAAAGATAGGATGCAACGCCCATGTTATGGGTAACGAGTATTATGGTTGCACCGTACTTATCGCGAAGCTCTTTCATCTCTCTTACGACCTGAGCCTGTATGGTAACATCAAGGGCAGATGTGGGCTCATCTGCGAGCAAAAGCTTTGGCTGAGCTGTCATGCCCATAGCTATGCCGACACGCTGCTTCATTCCGCCGGAAAGTTCAAAAGGATAGGAATTCATGACTCTTTTGGGATCTGTCAAATGCATTTTCTTCAGCATCTCAAGGGCTTTATTAAAGCTTTCTTCCTTTGTAAGCTTTTCGTGTACCTGAATTGCTTCATTGTATTGACTCTTTATGGTCTTAACGGGATCCATGGAAAGACCTACATCCTGAAATATCATGGATATATCATTTCCTCTTATAGCATCCATCTCGCGTTCTGAGAGCTTAAGAAGATCGGTCCCGTCGAGAATAATCTGGCCTTCAGTGACCTTTCCTCCCGGAGGAAGGAGACCGAGGATAGCCCTTATCATGGTCGTCTTTCCGCTGCCGGATTCGCCGACAAGGCTTACTATCTCACCTTTTTCAACACTGAAGGAGACACCGTCTACGGCGGGTTCACCGTTTTGATATCTGATTGTGCAGTTTTTTACTTCTAATAAACTCATTGTCTTTTACCAATTGTTTTCCTTGGGGTTCATAAGCTCCTGAATACTATCGCTCAGGAGGTTAAATATAACTACGTTGATGAGGATCACAAGACCCGGATAGGTAAGCATCCAAGGTGCCTGATACATGAAGTTCTTTCCTTCGGAAAGCATGAATCCCCATTCCGGAGTCGGCGGTGGTGAACCAAGGCCAAGTAGAGATAGTCCGGAAATCGTAAGGAGTTTTCCGCCTATACTTTGGAATATATTAACCAGCAGCGAAGGGAGTACATTCGGAATGATGTATACAAATAGTATCTTCCAATCGGATGCGCCGCCCATTCTGGCCTGCTCTATATACACGTTATTTTTTATGGACAGAACCAAGGATCTGGAGATTCTTGCAAATCCTGTCCAGCTTGTAAGGGACATGGCAAGGATGAGGTTTGGAATGCCCGTTCCAATAAAGCTGACTATTGCTATGGTAAAAATTGATCCCGGGAATGCCATGAGCATATCGCAAAAACGCATTAGAACCGAATCAAAAACTCCGCCTATATATCCTGCGGCCGTTCCTATGAATATACCGACAAAGGAAACTATGCCTGTTACAACAAAGGCAATAAGCAGGGATGTTTTACCTCCGTAAAGAAGTCTTGAGAAAAGGTCTCTTCCCAGCTGATCTGTTCCGCACAGGTGATTTTGGCTTGGAGCCTCGAGCATGTGCTCATAATCCGTTTCCAAAGGATCGTAAGGAGCCAGGTGACTTGCAAAAAGGGTAAGGAATATAAAGGCCAGGGCAAAGAAGAGTGCAATGGAAAATCTTATCCATGCAACTTTTCTTGATTTACTCATGGGCTTCTTTATCTTTTTTGTGCTTCTAACTGCTGCCGTATTCGTCATTTTGCTTCCATACCCCTTCTGATTCTCGGGTCGATGAACTGATATGAAATATCAACAACCAGATTGACTATAACGTATATGAATCCCATCCAAAGTACATAACCTTGGATAAGCTGATAATCTCTTGCTGTGATTGCACCCATGGCGGCTGAACCTATTCCGTTCCATCCGAATATGGTCTCAACAATCATGGTTCCTCCGAGCATTCCTCCAAAGGACATACCCATCATGGTGATGACTGCAAGAAGGGAGTTCGGAAGAACGTGTCTAAAGATGATCCTTCCTTTGCTTATTCCTCTTGATTTAAGACCGGAGATGTATTCCTCGGACATCTGCTCTATCATGACAGCCCTTATTCTTCTGATGTAGTATGCAGAATTGGTTATTCCAAGGGTCAAAGTCGGCATTATGAGACCCTTCCATGAAGAAAAACCTGAAACCGGAAGTATCTGCAGCTTAACAGCTAAAAGATATACAAGCATTAGACCGAACCAGAAGGATGGTATTGATACTCCTACAAAGGACATACCCCTTATGATATAGTCTGCAATTTTATTCTTGTAAACGGCAGACAAAATCCCCAATGGGAACGATATCAGTATCATCATTACGAAAGCGCTGCAAGCCAGTTTTATGGTGTTCGGCAGTTTTCGCCAAAGAGCTTCGCTTACAGGCTGGGTAAATTTTACCGAATAGCCGAAATCTCCGTGGAATATTCCCTTAAGCCAGTTCCAATACTGTACCCAAAAAGGCTTATCGAAACCGTATTGTTCATTTAGCCTTTCCACTGTCTCTGGATCGTGGCTCATGCCTAAGGTATCGATCATTACATCGATCGGATCCGACGGCAAAAGGTAGGTAAGGCCGTAGGTCAGTATGGATAGACCGATCAAAATAATAATCAGCGATATCAATCTGTCTTTAACTTGTTTCAGCATTTGTTTTTCCTCTTTTAAACTCATATATCCCGAAAGGCAAAAGCCTCGCATCGTTCAGGGCTCTTGCCTTTCGAGATAAAAAAGGTCGGCAGCCCGTTTGAAAGGACCCAAACGGACTGCCAATATATTTAGAAGGTTTCTATTTCATTGTCCATGTACCGTCGATTACATAGTAGTCGAGTGGATAAATGGTGAAATCGTTTATAACATCAGCGTTGATTACGTGATAGTTCGCTGTTGCTGCATAGTAGCAAGCCATTCCTTCGTCTGCCAGATACTGAGTAAGCTCTGTGAATACCTTGGATCTTTCTTCAGGATCGAAAGTATTGTCGATCTTGGTCATGATGGCATCAAATCTCGGATCGCTGTAGCCATAGTAGTTGTCAGGACCGCCTGTGCCCCATCTGTTCTTTACAGAGGACTGGCCGTCGCCGTTGTTCATTGTCTGCCAACCGCCGGAGATGATGTCGAAGTCTCCTGCATTTCTCTTTTCGGATACGTTTTCAAGCTGTTCAATTTCGATGTGAACGCCGATCTTCTGCCACATATCCTTCATTGCAGCATAAACAGCTGTGTTTGTGCTGCTGGAAAGGCTGATGTAAAGAACAAGCTCTTCGCCGTTCTTATCTACATATCCGTTTCCGTCGCTGTCGGAATATCCTGCTTTTGCAAGATAATCTTTTGCAACATCAAGGTCATATCCCGGTCCCTTTACATTGGAAAGGTCATATCCGGATGTTTCAGGGAATGCTAAGTATTCAGCAACTGCTGTTCCGTTTCCTGCAATCTGTGCAAGAACTTCTCTGTCAACGGACCAGTTGAGAGCCTGTCTTAAATTGACGTCACCAAGAGGTCTGTCAGGTCTGCAGTTGAAGTTCACGCAGCTGACTCTTGTTCCTACGGCAGAAACTACCTTGTATTTCGAATTTCCCTCAATCTTTACAAGAGATGATGTTGACGGCTGATATGCCATATCGATTTCTCCTGCAAGAAGGGCATCCATTCTTGTATCGCTTCCGATGTTATAGTTGGTTATATACTTGATCTGAGGAACACCGTTCCAGTAGTACTCGTTTGCTTCAAGTTCCCACTTTTCATCAGGAACATATCCGATGACCTTGTAGGGGCCTGTGCAGATAGGATAGATATCATAGTTTGTCATATCCTGAGTTGTATCCTCGATAATGCACATAGGCTCTGTGATCATGTAGGGGAAGCCGCTGTATGGCTCTGTCAGGTGGAATATTACATATTCGCCGTCAACTTCTGCCTTTTCAAGCTTTAAGTTTCCGCCTCTGGAGTTTCCTTCTGCAATACGTGTGATGGAATCAGCAACTGTCTGAGGTGTCATGTCGTTTCCGTTGGAGAACTTAACGCCCTTGCGGATGTGGAATTTATAGGTCTGTTCATCAACCATTTCCCAATCATCAGCAAGCCAGTTTGTAAGCTGCATGTCTGCGTTCATGGTAAGAAGTGTTTCACCGATACCGTAACGCATTGTCCACCAACCACCCCAGCTGTTCATTGTATCTACGTTCGGGTTCCAGTAGATAGCAACATTAAGGTGCTTGTCCTCAGCAGGCTCATTCTTTTTTCCGCATGCTGCAAGCGGCAGTACCATGCAAAGAACAAGCACTAAGCTAATTACTTTGATAATTTTTTTCATTTTTTCTCCTTTCAAATATATGAAGCAATATTGCTCTCATATGCAAAGCGCTTTCGCGCCAAATACCTATTCTTCCGCCTTTCTTGCCACCAGAATGAATCTGTGGGGAAGGCCTTTTCCGAATATCTCAATATGTATATCCTTGTAGCCGAGCTTTATCATTTGATCAACATCCCACTGGGGACGTCTTTCATAGCTCATGGGCTGGTCGGTTGCGATCTTCTCAATAATAGAAAAATCCACATTCCCGACATTGTGAGCACCGTGGTCACCGGGAGCAGCCTTTCTTTCTTTTCTTTCCTGTTCCCACTTCTTCCTTTGTTCTTCTCTCTCTTTTGCATATTCCTCATCATGAGCTGCAAGATAGTGATTGCCGTCATCTATAAAGAATATTCCGCCCGTCTTTAAAACTCTGAAAATTTCGGCATAGGCCTTTTCCGGGTGGTCGAGATTCCAAATAACGTTTCTTTGAACGACTGCATCAAAGCTTTGATCTTCAAACTTAAGATCCTGAGCATCCATCTGAAAGACCTTTGCTTCAAAGCCCTTTTTTGCCATGTTCTCTTTGATGTGCTCTACCATTCCGTCGGAATAATCTATGCTGGTGACCTTGTGACCCAGCTCCGATAAAATCATGGTAAAGAATCCGGGACCTGCACCGTCATCGAGGATGCTGAGGCACTTGTCTCCAAACAGTTTCTTAAATCTTTCTTTGTATTCATCACCAAGATAGCTATCCGCTTCTTCAATAATTGCATCTGAGAAGCCTTCACTTCTTTGGTTCCAATAATCTCTTACCTCTTCTAAATGATCCATTTTTTCTCCGTAAAACAAAAAACCCGCAGTTTTCTGCGGGCATGTAAATCAAAAATAACAGGAATACCTGTTTTAGCTCATTGACTCCGGAAGTCCGCAGAGTTGAAACCTGCCGCTTTATGCGGCAAAACATGCATGCATTCTGACTCGTCATCTCCAAAACATCGGGATGCATCTTCAGCAACGGCCTTGTGCAGGATTCTCACCTGACTTTCCAATGCATGTTTTTTTGTATAATTTTTAGACTATGCAATAATATTACCTTTAGTTAGCATAAGTCAACAAAATCCCCTTAATGAATCTTACAAATTTAAGTCCCCTTTTTGGAACATTTACCACTTTGAACTTATGGATACATACATTTAGTTTTCATTTTCCGGTTATGATGACTTAAAATCGAGGAAAAGCACGGAAGTATATGCTGATGTGGCCTTTGGTCATCACAGATGGTACGACGGAACAAAGGGATATCCAAAGGAATATATTAGGACTAATTCCGACTACAGACAGATGGTAGATGTTGCAGCATCAAGCGTATATAAAATCGAAAACTACAACGGCAATATTGATGATCTTTCGGAAAAGATGCTTTCACTTGCCCATAAGCAGTTCTCTCCTATGGTAGTAAGCTGCTTAATGGATAAGGATATAAAAGAAGAAATCAACCGGATTCTTTCTGAAGATGACAGAATATATTACAAAGAGCTATATGAGGAATTAAAGGTATAATGCGCGCTGGTTCGAATCCACCTTTTCTTTCCGACC
>CAZALQ010000002.1:0-31156 GCA_964485605.1 uncultured Oscillospiraceae bacterium | reverse complement strand
TCACGTTATCCTCGATATACATGCAGTGCCTTTCCAGGATGTCCTCGATCATCTGCATGTCATCTGTAATGATGCAGATCCTTTCCCCATCTTCAAAACAGCTCTTCATTCTCTGTCCTCCATCCTTCTTTCAAGTCTCCGGAGTTTCCGTTCCATCTTGTCTATCCTGTCATCACTTATATAGCTGTCGCAGACTACGATTCCCATGAGGAATCCTACAAGCATCATAAGGATCGGGATAATGATCTCTGCTATAAACATATGTTTTTTTCTCCTCCCTCCATACCACAGAGTCTTGCAATCGCAACCGGGTCAAACTCCGGTACAAGATCTGGAAATCTTTTTAATCCATCTGCATACGTCATATAATCCACGATTGCCAGATAATTGAATCGTCTTCCGGCTATCACCGTGCGTGGATATCTACCCATGTTGATCTGTTCCTGTACCCCGGCTGTGATCTTATCGATCGTAGGCCGTGAGAACTCCAGGTCCTCCGCCAGGGCCTTTTTACTCATGTAGAGCTTCATATGATCTCCCTCCTCTAATTCCCCCACATCTTCAGCAATGCCTTCCAATCAGACAAATCCAGAGGACAGTCACAGAAGTCATCACCGTCTACACCAACGATCGCCACTTCACCGCATATAACATCGAAAGCCGGGGCATGTGTATATGCCATAACGAAATTCCTCTGAAGGCGTCGGAGCTTTCCTTCTTCATTGCAGATGATCACTGCATCCTTCACGAGACCAATCGTCTCGATCGGTCCATCAACGATCCTCTGGAAGTTCTTCAATGTGTTACTGATGTTGGTTACATGTCCATAAGGTTCATCTGGCCGTTTAACGATTGCTCTGATTTTTGGCATCCTGTTCCTCCTCCTTTTCAAAGTGGATAGACTCCAGCTTTAATCCATTTTGATTACACCAGGTTTCAATAAGTATCTGTAAGATCTTTTCCGGGTTCATGCTATACCTCCTTATACCGATTCATTCTGTAGTAATTCCTCAAAGTAACTGACCGGAACACCAAGGGCACGACAGATTGCAAAATATTCCATCGCTTCCACTTTTCTTCTACAATTCAAAATATCATTGAGTGTTTGAACCTTAAGTCCAGCATTCTCAGCCACTTTTGTCTGCTTAAGTCCGTGATCATCGATGTATTCTTTGATAGCCTTTCCTAACATTATCTTCTCCTTTCTATACTACGGTTATTCCGTATATTCTATTATATACTACGGTTTATCCGTTTTGTCAATAATTTTATACGGTTTTTTCGTATTTTTTTATTGAATTCTATTTTTATCGTGCTATAATGGAGTCATCAATTTGGGAAGGTGTTAAAAATGGGGAATGAAAATATAAAGAAAAATATATCTGCCAATATTTCTTACTACAGAAAGCATGCAAAACTTACACAAGCCCAACTTGCACAAATGCTAAGTACCAAGAGTACAACCGTATCTACATGGGAGCGAGGAGCAAGTTTACCAGATGCAGAAACTCTATTTAAGATTTGTGACATACTTGGAGTAAGTCTTTCAGAAATATATGGTGCTGACACAATAATTAATAAAGAGCTTTTTGATGTGTCTTTTGAAGAAAGAGACTTTATTACTAAATATCGTAAATTAGACGAACATGGTAAAGACATGGTCGATACTGTCCTTCAGAAAGAATATGACCGTGTGACCGCTGCCGATATTCCTTACCTCATGGCAGCTCACGAACGTACTGATATAGATGCTGATGATGATTTACAGAAACATGATCTCGATATCATGAATAATGAGGAATTTTAATGCTGAATGTTTATGAATCCCTCCTCGCTGAAGCCGATCAGGAGGGCCTTATTACAAAAGAAAAAAACCTCCTCGCCAATGATGGCCTGATCGTCGGCAACCGGATCGCTATCCGGCATGACCTCACCTGGAAGGAAAAGGGTTGTGTTATGGCTGAAGAGCTGGGACATTACTATACCTCCTCCGGCAATATCCTTGATCAGGATGATGTCAGCAACCGCCAGCAGGAATTGAAAGCCAGGGCATGGGCATATGATAAGAGGATTGGCCTTATCGGTCTGATCAGAGCATTTGAGTATGGATGCAGAAACAGATATGAGATGGCTGAGTTCCTGGAAGTGACGGAAGCATTCCTGGATGATGCTCTGAATTATTATAAGAATCAGTATGGGATGTATAAAAAAGTAGATAACTATGTGATCTATTTTGAGCCACGGCTGTTCATTGCAGATATGAATTTCGGAATTTGATTAATCAATGAAAATCCGCAGTTTTTAATGATTTTTGTGTAAAATGATGTAAAATAAGAGGAAAAAAGTGTTCTTTGACAACAATATATTCCAGTATTTGTTGCTTGTATTTTGAATTTCCGTATAATAAAATCAAATTACAAGAAGGAGGCGAATGCCATGGCAACGAAGAGTATTCTCAAGAATGTCGATATCAAAGACAAAAAACTTGGTAAGTCCTTGATCATTGCATTAGAAAACGCTGCCGGCAAACAATCAAAAGAAGTGACTTTGAGCAGGCGTTATGACGATGTTCGAGGAGAGAAAATCAAAGAAATCTTAGGAGTAAAACAATGAGCGGTTACATTGGAATGAATTTAATGGATGTAATCGACCAAATCGGAGAGGAAGCAACAAAGTCTTTACTCTCCGATTTTTCTTGTCCGTTAAATAAAGATGTGGAATATTTTCTAAAGAATACAGCAATAGAGTTTTCTAAACAAAGAATTTCAAGTACATTTCTTGTGATGGCATCATATAAAAAAGAATATGTTCTTGTTGGTTATTTTACTTTGGCCAATAAGGTATTTGTTTTAACCAAAAACAGTGTGCCAAGTAATCGTTGGAAAAAACGATTATCAAAATTCTGTAGTTTCGATCCCGAGGTTAAGCGATATATTCTTCCTGTTCCACTTATAGGGCAACTTGGGAAGAATTATGCAAAATCATATAACAAACTAATTTCTGGTGATGAATTACTCAAACTGGCTCTTGATAAAGTAAAAGAAATGCAACTTTTAGTCGGAGGAAGACTGGTTTACTTGGAATGTGAAGACATTCCAAGACTCGTAGATTTTTATTCTTCAAATGGGTTTGTAAACTTTGGGAAAAGAGAATTGGATCGAGATGAAACAGAAATGATATCTGGAGAATACTTACTACAGATGTTGAAATATCTAAAATAAACCAGGCCATAATCCTCCCCGAAGAACCAATAATGGCAAATAAGGGGCTTTGAAAGGAGGATTCCCATATGTGGGTAGAAGAAACTAAGAAAGGATATAAGGCCGTAGAACGGTATACAGATCCGGTGACCGGGCAGACCAAACGGGTCAGCCTGGCGATGGAAAAGAATACTGCACAGGCCAGAAAGAAGGCCGAGAAGGCTCTGCAGGATAAGATCCTGGACAAGATCGGCACGGTAAATGGAGATGTCACTCTCGGGAAAGTGCTGGAGAAATGGATGGAAGACAAACAGAGATCCGTCAAAGGGTCCACTGTCTCCACGTATAAGTATTCCTGTGATATACTGATATCGGTATTCGGTTCCGGCACGATCATAGACAGGATGACAGCCCGGTATGTGAACAACATGATCAATGCAGCATATGCCGAACCGTCCAAACAGAATTATGTCATCAAGCATCTGAAGCTTGCCCTCCGATGGGCATACCAGAACGACTATGCTTCTGATATATCCTGGCTGGATAAGATTCAGCCTCGGAGGGACGACAGGAAGAAGATCAAACTATCGGAAAAGTACCTGGAAAGAGAAGAACTGGAGAAGTTTCTCCGGGAGATGCCGGAGCAGTGGCATGACCTTACCATGTTTCTGGCTCTCACCGGTCTCCGGATCGGGGAGGCCCTGGCACTTGAATACCAGGACATCGATCTGGATCAGCGCGTGATCCATGTCAGCAAGACATATTATGAAAAGACCCACGAAGTACAGTCAGCCAAAACAGCAGACTCCATCCGTGACGTGTTCATCCAGGACGAACTCCTTCCTCTCTGCAAAGAACTCAGAGCAGCTGCATCCGCCCGGAGGTTCATAGACGGGAAGGTGTTCCCGAAATCATATGCCGGATATAAGTCGATGATGACGAAGTATTCACCGCTGATCATCGGGAGGAAAGTATCTCCGCATGTCCTGAGACATACCCACGTGTCTCTTCTGGCAGAGCAGGGTGTCCCGCTGGAAGTGATCAGCCGAAGGCTTGGGCATAATGATACAAAGATAACCAGGGATGTATATTTCCATACAACCCGAAAATTGAAAGAGCAGGACAATGAGAGGCTGAAAAAAGTAGCATTTTTCTGATTTTGCCCCTCATCTGCCCCTCGTAAGCTATTTCAAATATTAAAAATGGCTTAAATAAAGGCTCTAGTGTTGATTTCGCTAGAGAAAGAAACTCTGAAAAACATACTATTAAATAATGAAAAGAAAGATAAAAAATGCTCTTAAAATAGGGTTTTTCGAAAATGAATTTTCAAGTAATCTAAAATGATGTAAACATATTTGCCCCTTATTTGCCCCCTTTTTTCATTAGAGAAAACCTATATACGGTTAACCAGGCAGGATTAGTTCTGCCTGGTTTTTTACAGGATTTTTCTCTCTTACTTCTTATATTTTTTAGCATATGGGAGACACCGATTTCCGAACTTTCCATTCTGTGGAGTCTTGGCCATCTTCTGTAGTTTCTTTACCGCTGCAATGGTCTTCTTCCCATACTTCCCGTCAATCTTCCCATCATACAGATCCATCCAGGTAAGAAACCGCTGGATCATCTTCACCGGTTCCCCTTTATCCCCTTCCTGGAAATAACCCCGGTCCGGGAGCAGAGGCAACCCCTCATCGAATACCTTCGGACCGCTGTTGAACAGCTTCACTTCATGGAGCCTCCTCCGAACCAGTCCCGGAAGGATCTTTCCGCCGGCTTTGTTGTACTGATGCATGTAATATTCAATCTCTGTAAGATTCCTAGTCCCGTTTTTTGTCAGTTGATCGATACTGCCAATATTATACGCAAAAGAAGTCAGAGCGTCAATCTGAGACGTGTTGAAGTGGTATTTTCCCTGATACTTCAGTACTTTTGGCAGATAGATCTGATTCAGCGATTCTGTCAGCCATTTTTCAGCCGTTGCACGTGTAATCCTCATCCCTTCTTTGATGGTCTTTCCAGTTATGGCCTTATCGGATGATGTGATGCCATAGCCTATCGTCCAGACTCCTATGGCATCCTGGTATGCTTTCAGATAGCAGCCTTCGAATTCTTTGACCATTTCTATGCATTGTTTCGATACTCTCACATTAATCCCTCCCATCAATTTCTTTGAGAACACGATTCAGAATAACTGCAGCTTCCCGATTGTCAACGATCTTCCACCTGTCCGGGTTAGGGAATCTCGGATCATACGGAAGGATCTCACAGCCAAGGATCTTCGCTTCGATCGCAGTACGTCCTACAGCGAATACTTTCCTATAGTCTGCCATCAAACCAAGCATTTCCTGCCTGGAAACTCCTTCAATATAATCGGTGCCTTCCGGGAATATAATCTTAGCCCTTTTAGCCTTCCGGCCAACGAACGCCATTTCTTTCGTTTTTTCCGGCTTACTAAATGTTTTCACCTGCTGGACATCAACAGAAAGGGGGAGGTATACCGGGGTTCCCAGGTGTGTCATCTTAACACAGGTCTCCGGTATCCCACATACCAGGATAAGATCATCATACTGCTTCAGCCAGTCGTAGTGTTCCGGATGCAGGTTATTATGGATAAAGACAATGGAATGGTCACAGCCGTAACCGGGTGTATTGATGGTCATCCAGTTACGGTCTGTCTCAACAAATGGAATGATGTTCTTTACGATCTCCTTCGAATAGTAAAAAGCACCATTCCACCTGTTCGCTCCGGAAGCCTTCCACCGACTTCTGTATGAGGGATGATTGTGATCGATGATCATCTACTTCACCCCTTTCACGATGACATAACCGCTGCCATGGGCTTTTCCGTTCCACCAGTTTTTCTGATTGGCAGCTCCGGTCATGCCATGCAGCCCTTTTTTCGTTTCCGTGGTTGGCGATCGCCTGGTAATCTTTCCATTGGTGGCGGTGATCCATCTCCCTTTGGAATCGATACCCAGGAATATCACGGTATGGATCGGATTCTTTTCTTCAAAGAGCACCACATATCCAGCCTGCAATGCCTTGTGGATCGTTGCCTTTACTTTTGCATCATTCTTCCCATTGTTGGAATGCCAGAAGGCTGTCTCCTTTCCCGCGATCTTGTTTATGATAGATTTACATCCCCAGATGGAAAGTTTCGAACCATTATACCCACCTAGCAGGGACTTAGCTTTAACATATACCTCGTTTGGGTTCCATACCGAACCATCAGACTGCCCCTTCCCGATGGCCTGCAGGGCAATGGAGCATGCTGTCACACTGCAGCCATGATTCCTACAGTAAGAACCGAAGTTCTTTTGCTGTGGAATCAGAATCCTGTTACCGGAATCCAGGATCACCTGGTAAGGATACCTGGTATCATTCCTCTTCTCCGTCTTCATTCGTCTCTACCCCCTTCTCCCGGGCGACGTCATTCAGCATCTTTGTAAGTCCTTTTGGAAGCGCATTTGGAAAAGCAAGGTTAATGTTTTCCACAATGCTCATGATCTCCATGAGCGAGATATATGCACAGATCCATGACTGACATGGGACGTTGAAACCGAGATCAACAAGGGTTTGGGAATAGTCCAAGACTACCCCGAAGCCGATCACTACCAGAAGGCAAAGCTTTCGCAGGCCTCCCTTCCTCATCTTGCGGGACTCAAACGTCCCTGTGATCAACGCTTGCATCACTCCGGTTATAATGTCAAAGAGGATAAAGATTAATGTAACAAGAATGTAGTTGTGATTCATCATGCATCTTCCTTTCTTAATTAGGCCGTCTGCTCTATGGCAAGATTGGCAACATATATCGTTCTTGAATTGCTTCCCGATGTAGCATAAAGAGTAAGCACATCGCCTTGTGACAATGATTGATTCTCCAGTGTAATACACTGTCCGTAAGTACCAGTCCAGGTTTGCTGATTTGTGCCGGCTGTATTATTAATATGGAGATTCGTTCCCATCGTTCCTTGTGATGAACCCCTCCAGGCAGCCCACGATATCTTGTAAGTTCCAGACTTGGCTACAGTAAGTGACAATCCGGTATCACCATAGCTGTTTGCTTTTCTTGATTTATATCCGCTGGCAACCTGTACGTTCATCGAACTGCTGCCGGATGCCGTTCCCTTCGTCCTGACTCCTGAGGCTGTGTAAAAATATTTATCACTGGCTACGTCAGAAGCAGCAGCCGTAGTATCCGTCACATCAGTAAATGATGCCGTTCCTCCACCGGTCTTTGGCAGCTGTACCGCAGGAACATCCGTGTAAGAAGCTCCCATCAGTGTAATATTCGCCATAATACCACCCCCTAAGAGATGGTCAAGACTTTCGTGGTACTATCCTGGCTGATGGAAGGGAGGGACAGAGACCCGGCTACCCCCAAGATCGTTACACCGCTTTT
Organism: uncultured Oscillospiraceae bacterium; assembly: GCA_964485605.1. Lineage (GTDB taxonomy): Bacteria > Bacillota > Clostridia > Peptostreptococcales > Anaerovoracaceae > RUG13409. The sequence goes on along the minus strand of CAZALQ010000002.1, from coordinate 23,554 downwards.
GATGTTTGATGCTACGATCTTGGCCTGCTCCGCATTATCGATTGAAACGGTTCCACCGGAAGTATATCCGGAAGGGACCGTTACTGTTCCGGCTTTTGTGCTGATCGTTCCGGAAGTATCTCCGTTATTTGCCATTCCTCCGGAAATGGATCCGGAAGCCCCAAAGGCTGTTTTTCCTGACAACAGATCAGCGCTTACCGCATCTGCTCCGGATGTATCGTAAAACTTCGCAGTGCCTCCTCCGCTCTTCGGTATGTCTACTTCCGGGACATTGTTGTAAGTCACGCTGTTGATGATGATGTTCTGTGCCATATATACCTCCTATGTCACTGTCAGAACTGACCCATCCCATGTGATCAATCCATAATTGGATGGGATGGGATTGATAGTTACATTATTCTTCATGAGAAGATCTTTTGTGCTTAATATCTGTGTCTCATGGGAAGGCGTCACCATGTATCGGCCCTCATATGTATCCGATTCAATACTGCCCCCTCCGGTCCCACCAAATGTAGCCTTAAATGATTCTTCGGATCTGAAGTTCGTTTTAATACTTTTTCCTGAACGGATCTCTGTCTGAAAGTCACCATCCGCAGAAAAAGATGTATTAAAAACAGAATCACCCTTAAGAGAGGTCTGTACATTATCGTTTGATTTAAACTTTACATTCAGTTCCATCAGATCACTTCCGTTTTCAATAATTCATCTCCTTCAGTCAGCATCACTTCGCTCTTGATTGCTCTTCCTCCAGGGAATCTGGCTCTGATCTGTATCCTGGTTTCACTCTCATCGAACCTTAGCGTATCCTCCTGAGATAACTGAACCGTGATGGTGTCTTCTTCAACCGTGATATCATTGATCGTCTTTTCCACCACCACACGCCCATGTTGGACGTAAGTGATATAGATCACTTCGGCCAGCCTGCAATCCTCATCCACTGTAAATGTGTGTAACGGTGTCGCGCCTCGCTCTATCATCTCTTCACCCCTTAATTCACCCATCCATCAAATTCCGGGAATCTTGCTTTCCAGCTGGTAAGATAAGCCTCAATCTCTTCCTCTGTGGCATCCAGTGAGAATTCATACCATGAGTTGGCATTGCCCAGAGGTGTATATGCAGTACCCTGCTCCTCCCATCTGTCATTCAGCTTGCACACATAATGCCTTACTGTGTTCTCGCCTTCCAGGAGCATGCTCACACGGTCGCCAGTATGCCGGAAGTCAGCAGAAGATGTAAATCTGGTTCCTTCCACTAAAGGCCAGATCTCGGAGCTGATCATGCCTAACCTCTCTTTGATCACGAGGATGTCCTGCTCAATATTTGTGATCCTGACTTCATTCTCCGGAAGATCTGCAAAAGGAGAACATACCTGTTCAGCGAGTTCCAGAAGCTCGTCATGCTCTTCCAGGGTAATGCAGTCATCCAGGTACATCACCTCAATCTTTTCTTTCGCCTTTTCATAAGGGGTTTCCTCTATGATGACATAGTTCCTCAGGTAGCTTACATAATCCATCTTCATTTACATTGTCCTCCCTTCCATGACCATGATGGCCAGTGCATTCTCCAGTGCCTGCAGACGTTCCATCGGTGTCGGGTTGGCCAGGATCTCCTCTTCCGGCCTTTCCTCTTCCTGAGGCTCGTCAAAAACAGAATAGTCCTGGCCAGCTCTGATCGTATTGATGATCTCATAATAGAGTTCTTCATCATCAAAGCTTTCCAAGACTATTGTTTCATCATCCCATTCTGATTCCTGGGGAAACTCCGGCCATCCATCTACATGCCATATATGTTCCCCGTCTGTTGAAATAATCCCTTGCGGGTTTTCATTCGGTTTACAGCGAAGAATGCCTATTCTGTCAAAATAACGAACGCACTGGAGATCATCCAGTGCGTCAACTATCTTCCCGTCTCTATGTACTTTGTAATACATCCCTTTCCTCCTCTCGGGCTGCCAGACTACGATATTCATATCTTATAGTCCTTGCGATGTATCTTCTTCTGCGGTAGATCTTGTTTCTCTTCAATCGTTCTGTCCGGAGGATAAGGTAACCATTCTCCCTGCCAAATAATTGAAAGATCAGATTATTCATTGTCTGTATCGTCCCGCACGCATCAAAATACAATGCATATGCAGTCCAGCACTGTACAGATGTCCGAACATCATTGATTGTCATCTTCCCCTTGGCAACCAGCCGCTTGAAGTCTTTCAGTTTCTGCCGCATCTTTGTAATGCTCCGTTTATATATCTTCTTTACGATCCTCCCGCTTTTTGTAAGATATACCCTGGCTTTTAACCAGGTAAACCCATGACTCAATTTTACAATCTGTGTTTTCTTCTCGTTGAGTTCGATCCCGTACTCCCTGCAGACCTCCCGGATCCGATCCAGGCATTTCTGCAGATATGACTTGTCTTTATGGATCAGATATCCGTCGTCCATATACCTGGCATAACATTTAATCCGCAGTTCCTCTTTTACCACATGATCCATCCTGTCTGCTGTCAGAAGAGCTAAGACCTGACTGATCTGTGATCCAAGGCCCATCCCCTGATCTCCAAATGCTTCAACGAAATGCATGATCAAACGGTACAGTCTTTCATCGGAATACAGGTTTTTAAGTGCTTTCCTGACCACTTCATGTGAGACATTATCAAAAAAGTGGCTGAAATCAAAGAGAAGGATATATCCGTCACATCCGTGTTTCCTGTAGTGGTACTGTAAGTGTCTTGCCATTCTTTCCATGGCAAAATGATAACCTTTGTGTGCCATACTGGCACCATTATCATAAATGAATGACCTGCCGACCATCGGAACAAGGCTGTAGTCACACAGGCATCTCTGCACTACACGTTCCCTCATCGTGACGGATCGGATATGACGTTTCTTTCCCCGCTCATACAGGTCAAACTCATAAAACCCATCCGTCTTAAACGTACCTTTCCGCAGCCTCTCATAGGTCTGATATACCTCCAGGGGTGCCTGAACGATATATTTCTGGGTACTCGCTTTCCATGCTACACCTCTCCGGCATTTCTTATATGCCTGATACAGATGTTCAAATGTGAAGACCCGGTCGAAATCCAGGGCATCAGTCATGGCCAAACGTTTTGCTTCCCGTTTGGCTTTCCTGCGCTGGTATCTCATTTCGTGCCTTTCTTCACTGGTCATCGCGCTGCACACTCCCTATTTAGAGCACACCCTGTACGGCGGTATTCCCGGTTTTCCGATCAGCCGCATAGCCTTACGGGGAATGAAACTGTGGATCACCAGGCAACCACAGCCATGCAAGCAGCGTCCTCCCCAAGGCATCAGAGCGTTTATTTACCTGCCATCCGGCAGGATGGTCCTGTCCTCCTTCTATCCCACTTCACGGCTTTCGGCACAAGGCTTACTTGGTCTGGAAAGATAGGATCCGAAGCAGACGCCATTTGAGTTGCTGGCGTTATTGTTATTGGCGTTACCGTTGTTATTGATATTTCGGAAATTGGACGCGGAGCCGGAATCAGCCGACCGCAACCACACCCAGACACATGCAGGACAAAACCAATATTCAGTTATCACGGAAGATCTTTGTAGCGTTCCCGGTCTTTCTTCATGACTGCCTGGATCAACTTCATTTCTGAGTTGATCAGTGCTGCCCATTCATGCAATACTTTTTCATCAAACCGTATCAGTTCATAAGCTACTTCGATCTGAGAAACCAGGCTCTGTAATTCTACATAGGCACGCATGAAATAATCCCTTCTGATCTGTGCCTCATGCTGATTCAGCGGATAGACACTGTTACCGCGTTTGGCATTCTGGTAGACAGACATTGCTGACTCTGCAAGGCCTGTACCTACATAGAAGGTATACCTTTTCGGTATCGTGTTGACACATTTCTGCACTGTGTAGATCTGCAGGGCTCTGGCTGTCCGCAGAAATTCCAGTCGTGACTCTGATTGCTTACTTCTCACAACACTCACTGCAAACACCTCCCAAAAAAGTATATCATATTCCGGGAAAAACTCCAAAGAATTCAGCCGCCTTACGGCGGCACTGAATATGTCTGCCCTTTGGTTCTCTCTTCACCCGTTCATCTGGCCTCACAAAGGAGGCCAGATTATAGGCTGTCCGGATTAAGCAGAGAAGCCGAAGCAGACGCCATTGGAGGTGCTGGCGGTATAGCTAAGGGCGGTACCGGGGCTACCGATATAGCGGAAATAGGACGCGGAGCCGGAATCAGCCGACCGCAACCACACAGTTTGTGCCGTTCCTGTACCATAGTAGTTTTTCTTGATCCTGCTATTGTTGCTGGTGTACTGGCTGAATGTTCTCTCCGAAGCATTGGAGTCTACCTCGTTCACATACGGAACTGCAGATGTATCAAATCCAACCTCTGCCTGTGACATGAGTCGCAGATAATCCGTAGACCTGGTGATCGTCGAAGACTGTGCCCCTGCATTTGCCAGTGTGATAGACTGAGCGATCAGCTGCCGCCAATGTGCGGGAATCACTCTGTACAAGGTATTGTTCAGCCATGTCCTCATCTCGCATGAATCCCATCCACCGGTGTTTGTATTCGAGGCATTCATCCTTCTGTTGGCAATGAGAACATGTGTCATATAATAATCCACATTACTCATACCGGAGTTGTCTGCCAGTTCATAATGGCCATAAGAATGAACATTAAAGATACAGTAAGAATCAGTGATCACAGTGGTATCCAGTGACATCTTGACTGTAGACTTGATCGGCAGGTAAGTCGCTGCCCTCCGTGTTTTGATGATCGCATACAGTTCCCCGAATGTATAAGCTGAATTATCATTTGGATCATCAGAGTATGCAAAATCATAATTTGACATATCATCATAATGATTGGTCGAAGGCAGTGTGGGATAGACGTAGGTTGCTTTTGAATCTGTATCCGCCGTGATACTGCTTGTATCGGTATCCCAGCCGGTCCAGATATATCCTTGCCTCTCCAAGTCACCCCCGGAGTAGGATGCGCTTCCATATGCTCCTACAGTATAGGTTTCCAGGACCGTATTATCAAAGTCAAGGAACCTTACTGTATAATAACGGTCTGCCTCCGTGTAAGTGGCGGTTACCGTTGCATTAGCTGTAAAGTAGTCCAGGGACACATCCCAGTTATAGTATGTGAATACCTTATCTACTGTCGACGCTTTCGTCGGTGTCTGGATGATTCCTTCAGCGATCGGATCCGGAACAGACCCACCTCGTTCAGTCGTTGTCACATAGAGGGTAGTACCATCGTCGTTCACGAAAGTGACTGTCACTTCCTCCAGCAGTTCACCATAGGTAAAGGTGACATCCGGCATCCTGGACACGATATCGTTATACTTTGACTGCCCGATGGATGTGAAGTAAACATCTCCGGTTACAACTCCTTCCGCAGTATCATATCCTTCATCGTCAATACCATGGATACTGTCGAGTCTCTTTAATACTGCGTATGCAGCCGCCTGTACCCTCCAGTCGATTTCGAGAAGTCTTACCCTGGCAAGATTGGCCGCTGCCGCCACTATGGCATAACTGTTAACTGCAGGACTGTTCTCCACGACAAGGGAGGTGAGGCTGGCATAACTTTCCATGTCAAAGCTTTCCAGGAGGTTTAGACCGCTCATATAAAGAGATGCCAGGGCATTAAGCTCCGCTGTCTCCAGTCTTCCGTTCTTGGCAAAGGTGATACCGGTAATCCCGGAGCCTTTCGTATAGATCTCTTTCAGATAGATATTGTTTGAGAAATCAAAGGCTCTGGCCGCATTCCTCAGTCCACCCAGGTTCAATGTCTCCAGTTTCTTGCAGTTATCGAAGGATGCAGAGGTAAAGTTCGTATTGTAATATCCCTGTACATCTGACCCGATCAGGAGTTCCTTCACCCTCTTCAGCCTGCTTGCTTCAAATTGTCCTAAGTACAGGCCTGCCAGGCTTCCAAACGCCTGATACCACTTAGCAGACCTCCAATAGATCTCTGTATCATTCAGGGCTGCGGAGATATCAATGGTCACCGGTGTGCCTGCGGTTGCTCTCACTCTGTACTCTGTCGATCCGGCGAGTGCATTCACATAGATATCTGTATACATAGTCACGGACACCAGTCCACTGGGTTGTACCCCTGCCCAGGAAGAAGGTGTATACCCACGGAAAGAAGCTGAATCGGAGATAGCAGCTGTGGAGCAGTAATAACTGTCAATCAGTGCCTTTTGGAACATCAGGCTCTTCTTCAGATGGAGCTGCATCTTGCCGGTTGCCCTGGCAAGATATGCCTCCGTACCAAGGTTCTCCATGACCCGGATCGCATTATGCATCGCATCCTCAATCCATAAGGACTCACAAAGGTATTCCTGGTTGGTTACCATGTAATTATAGAATGTCTCGTCATTCCATGCTCCGGCAGACTCCCTGTTGATGTAAGAAGCCTTCAGGGCATCCCAGTTACACTCCCTGAGGTTGGAGAAGATGACGTTGTCAGCACCGTTAAACACATCTGCAGTGCCGATCGTGTCGAAATCCATGTAACCTGGTTCAATATCGTAGTAACCTTCGTTGTTTCGACAGTGTCCCGTATCATGGTCCCAGGCAAAACGCAGGCTCCATACACCCTCATCGGGATTGTAGGACCAGAACATGTTCTTGGCCCGGTTATCCCTAAGGAGATGGAAAAGAGTCATATTATGGTGCCAGTAGAGTGCAGGCATATCAAAATAATTGGCTGCTTCTGCTTTCCATTTCGCTTTACGGTATGCTGCGGAGTCCACAGAGAAGGCCTGGCCATTGATCGTAACTACGGAAGGCAATGCTGTATTGGTCGGTTCCGTCCAGTCACAGGCATTGACAAAGGCTCCCATTGTCTGGAAGAGTGCTTTCGCCTGAGCTTCCGTATATGTTTCCTCATCCAGATACCTGAACTCGAAATTGGTATCGAAATCAGTCAGGAAGTCATCGGTCTTAAACCGTACCGGGTCCTCTGTGTTATTCTTCACCTCAATGACGATCGGATCATACTGGTAAGCATCTGCAGCATCTTTGTCCGTACAGAGGTTACCAAGGCCGAAGAAGATGGTCTCATCTGCCTGCACTGTGTCCGGGCCTACCTGGACCGCTGCATTTGATGTGTTATGGAAGAATACCACACACATGCATGCTTCCATACAGTCGCGTACTCTTGGATCCGTTACCCTGGCCTGCCTTACAGTAGGCTGGTATCTCTGATACCATTCGGAACAGGCCATGTTCACGATGTGGTCATTGGATGCGATATTCTTTTTATAGTTCAGCGTAGTGATCGGGATGGAGTCTTCTTCTCCATGCATGGCATATCCGGATTTATGGGTACCGTCTGCCAGCAGTGTAATACCATCGGGAAAAGCAAAGGTAAGATTACCGCCTGCTGTCTCGGCATGTTCCACAGAAGAAGTTCCCTGTACCCTCATCGTCATAGACGCTGAGAAGTTATGGTTATCTCCTCCATTAGTATAATAATGCCGGATTGTGCCAGAAACATAATCTTTCTTTCCAACTGTCATACGCGGTGCATCGATGACGATCACATGAGCATTCGGGTTTACCGCTGCTACCAGGTCCGGAGATACTTTTCCTGCACCATCATAGATGCCGTTACGGGTGGATCTTGCAAGGATCTCGGCTCCGGTAGCTCCGTCATGGATATAATTGGCTTTCAACTCGGATTCTGTGAGGTCCCGGTTATATCCTCGGAAGAGATAGAGGTATACGTCCGCGTCATCGGATCCGAATGTAATTCCCTGGGCTGTGGCCTGGGTAAAGTTCTCATTGGCTGCATATTTCTTATAAGCAAATGTCGAGCATTTCTCCCACATGTATACAAGCTGGTCTTCGGAATCCTGCTGGATATTGATATCCAGTTCCGTTTTTTCATCCTCGCACACAGAAAGGGCTACTGTCGTCTGGTCTCCGGAGAGGCTGACTCCGTTAGCTTTTGCCTGGAAGCCCACACCTCCATCCAGACACTGAATGGCCACTGCTTCCTTGTTGGAGCTGTCCGCTACCTTGTAGATGATCTTCACTTCTTTTCCGGTTCTCCTGGCATCGCCTGAGAACCATGGATAATTCAAGGTAAGCCTGTCCCCAGCTGTGATCCGGATACAATGTACCCCGTCATCGTCTGTCTGCAGTCCTCCATTGACCGTATCGAATCCCTGGGATAAAGAAATGCCGTAATTGCCGTAACTCCATCCATTCAGTGTGGACATGATGGATGGGTCAACCTTTATCTCCAGTCCGTCTGTAACTTCCTCGACATTGGCCCCGATGGAATCAACCGTAAACGTTTTCTGTTTCAATACAGACCCGCACATGATCCCCAGGGTGACCTGTCCGGATGTTACAGGCCTGTAATCCCATGTCTGTTCTGTCTGATTGACATCAATGGTAGATTGAACATTTCCATTCACTACAAGGGATACTTCTGCTGGATTATTGGATGGGTCTACCACTAAGTAGGGTATCTGCACGGTCGTGTACTGTGTCAGGTTCCCGGATGGCCAGTCTGCTGTTACTACCGGAGTGGATGAACTGCCAACCTGCGCCACTGCACAGGTCAGATGTTCAGACTCGAGAGTCGATCCAGATACATCCATCTCCCCATAGACTTCTATCACATGGTCCCCATGTGTGAGCCCTGAAATGGACTTGCTCAGTCTGTATCCTGATGTCGTAACAGTGTCCGTGGAATGAAGTGAACCATCCACATAAGTATATATCGTCTTTGTCCCTGTACCGCTTGGTGTGATATAAAAGCTTAAGGTTGCTTCCGTATTCTTCACAGTATGACCAAGACTCCAGACAAGTCCAAAGGTCTCTTTCGTGATCGTGAAGGTACGCGTAGCTACAGAACCATAGCTGTCAGTGATTGTCAGCCTGACAGTGTTTGAGCCGGTACCAAGATACTGGAATACATCAATGGTCTTGTTGTCGCCCTGGGTAATGGAGAAGTTGGCTTTTACGGTTCCTCCCACACTGATCGCCAGGTTACCGTTGCCGGTTGCTGTCTGTGTTTCCGTATCAACAGAAGTAAATTTATAACTGATCGGTGCTGTTCCGGCTGTATCCATTACGGAGAAGACTGTGGGTGAATAGACTGCAAAGGTGAGCCTGCTTCCGCTTGCACCGCCTCCACCTCCGCTTCCCACGTTCAAGAGAATGGGATCAAAGCCTTCAATGTCCTCTCCCTCCAAAGTAAGATGGAGATATCCTTCCTCGTCCTGGTAACCACCGTCAAAGGCAAGTCCTCCAGAGCCACCGCTGACCGGGATGGTCTGCTCGTTTCCATTGGCATAGGTGACTTTGATTCCGCCGGTTACTGCTACTACACTTGCCACATAACTGCTTGGATACAGGTTAAGGAGCTGCTGAAGGTAGCCTGATGCTGCCGTTGCTGCATCTGTGGCATCAGAAACCTGTGCCTCTGCTCTGTCGGCATCTGCTGCAGCACTTTCCGCATCCTCCGCCGCACTGGCTGCTGACGTTGATGCGATCGTAGCATTCTCCTGCATCTGCTGCCATGCAGCCTGGAATTCCTGGTACCATGCTTCTCCGGAAGGCTCAGGGACCAGGTCACTCCCAACCAGACCCTCTTTCACTTCGAGTGCTTTCGGCTGGGTTTTTAAAATATAATCTGTACCGATAAATTCGACGCAGAACTGCATCTCGCCGGTTTCCGGAATCGCTTCTCCCGGGATCAGGAAGGCGAATCTTAAATGTTCCTCGCTCCGGCTCACATTGATCGCCGGTGTTGCATCGGAAAATCCTGTCACACCGATCCACAGGAAATCGATAGCCTTGGCAGAAAGATCGATCCCGTCATAGTATCGGCCACATTCAAAGCCAATGTACTGGGACAGATTCTCTCCTGCGACCAGCACCTGGTTCTCTATATCTCCGATTTCTTTTGTATCAAAGTCAATATCTACAATATATTCATCGACAAAATCATTGTCGTTATTATAGCCACTGACATTAACGAATGTTTCCATGATGTCTGGCATCGTTCATCCTCCTTACGCTGTCCTCTTCCACATATAGACCGCAAGATATGGCGGCATATTATTATGTGCTCCCCCGCTTCCTGCTGATCCGGTATTACCTGTTCCAGAAGCCCCGGTATTGCCTGTACCGGCTGCAGCCGTTGTTCCGGAATGAGTGTGGTTTGCACTGTTTGCTCCTGTTGCAGATCTTTCACCCAGATCATCCGCTCCGCCAGTTGATGTAATAGCATGGTAAGATGATCCACTCGCAACTTTCCTTCTTCCGATTGCGTTCCCAGAAATCGGTTTTGCCACAGAGAAATTGAAACTGCTGTTTCCGGAACCATGGGTATGATTTGCACTCTGATTTCCCGTTGTGAAGGTATGAGTATGGCTAGGCCCTGTATGGGTATGGCTAGGGCCCGTATGGGTATGCGATGGCATTTCTCCTGAAGTAAGAACGTGGTCCTCCTCTCCTCCAAGCAAACCTGCAGGATGACGAGTATCACAGGCAAAAAGGAAGCATCCTTGTATCTGTTCCCATGTCCCTCCAAAGATAGTTGATGGATCTATAGAACTCACGCTCATATAGATAGCCCCGACTGGATAAACAGCAAGAGCCACATTCGCCATGCTTGCTTCAAGAAGGGTAAAAGCCTTTACAACTGTAAAAGTACTGCCGGTATGGATGATATAGTAGAGGACCATCTCACTTTCGGCCATGGCCATCATATCCCCGTTCAGGATCGATGGATAGGAGGCGTTTCCGGTTGTCGGTGTCCCCTCCTTGATCTCGATGGCTGCATCCTCATAGGTCAGAGTCGTCTCATTTTCTTCCCCTTCATTTTCCGTAACAGTATAAGTGAAATACCTGCAGACAATAGCATCGATCCTGTTATAAGACGCATTGTTTGTCGTTACCTCCAGCTGCACCTGTTCAGGTATCCGGATATGCCTGCCCTGCATCATAAGATCGCCGGTATGGAGATAAAAGGTATTGGCATCCGGCATACTGTAGGAACAGTCGTCTTCACTTTTCATGACATAATTTCCCGGTCCGAAGATGCCGGCATGTTTATGAGCATCATCGACCGATGATATATGGAAGCTTTCTGATGCTCCCGTGATCAGTTCGCATGTAGCACTCATTTAACTCTCTCCTCCTGTTTCATATGATATTGATAAAACACCGTTCTTTATCTTGATGATCTTCTTTGTGACCTCATGGGAAGCAACGATTCCAGTCACACTGTCAGCAGCACCGATGTAGTCACCCACATCAAAGATATCCTGAGAGGAATCCGAGAAGTTGATCTCCAGGGAATCTTGCGCCCAAAACTCCAGGATTTTCTCCTTTGCTGATTCGATCATCACAGCAAAATGGTCCTCTACAGCCTGGTAAGTAGCTCCCGGAACAAACTCAGGATACACAGGTTTTGTACCGTTTAGTGCGTACACTGTTCCTGAAAATGCAGGTGCAACCGTTGTTTTCTCCAGCCTGCACACTTTCCCAAGATATTTTTTAATGTAATCATAGCTGTACTGTTTTGGGTCACTCGAGTACCTTGTATATCTTTTCTTGGCACTCCACTTGGGGCATTTGTCTTTGTTTTTACCGCTGCCTACAACAGACATATATCCCTGATGAAGGGTATAGTAGATTACAAGCTTATAATTCTTCGAATTCTTACTGACCTTCTCACAGGTGGTCTTATCGATCACGATCCCCTGTGATGCATAGGTATTTTTCAGCTGATTCTTATAATAGTCTTTTTGCCAGTTAATAGTCCTTTTCTGTCCGTCGATCTTTGCATCAGGTTTCAAAGTGTAAGACTTCGACCCGGTGGCGATCTCATAATACTGATTCCAGTTCAAAAGCCAGTCCGAAGGCTGGCTGGTCTGTTTTTTATAGGAATATGTAGTATATGTCGGAAGGCTTTCATAGGTAGTAGTGTTCCCATCGGAATACTTATAATAGTATTGTCCGTAGTTTTTATGGAGATCCGAGGCCTGGGCCTTCGTCTTCTCCACATAACTGGTCTGCTCTACTCCTTCCACATTTTTATAATCCCCGTCAACCAGGACAAAATAACTGGCATACTTTGTACTCCAGTCAGCCGGAGCTGAAGAATATGGGACATAATTGTCCACATACTCTATCTCCAGCTTGTTATAATCCTGCCCGTCGTAGGAGTAATACTGCTCACAGACCTTCTTCCAGTCAGCCGGTTGTGTACTCAATGCCACATAGTTGGTCGTGATCTCTGCAGAAGGATAATCATATACTTCTATGACTTCATCATGCCCCGTCAGGACTTTGTGGGTTACATTGCCAGCACCATAGATATAGTCCGAATCCTGGAGAGGGACTTTGGAAGGGTCAACAAGGTATTGCTGTATCTCTCCCTTTTCATCGGTATACAGATTGATGATGAATCTGTCTCTGAGATCCCCCTGGCCCATACAGATCATATGGTTTACAGGCCGATAGTTCTTCTGTAACCGGAAAGAGTCCGTGGATGCATCAAAGTCCTCGATCTCCGAGTAATCTACTGCAGGGACTATCGAACAGATGACCATACTGTTTGAGCATTCCATCTTCAGCTTCCCTATAGTCTTGCCAAGATCATTACGGAGCATGGATCTGATCACTTCATAAAGATACTGGTACCTGATAAAGGTTACCGGCAGGCTTACATTGCTCTCTTCCGTGGATGCAGCAAAAAGACCGTCAAGACCTGTATTCTCAAAGAGATCCTGCAGTGCTTCATTGGCATCTCCCGATACCACGAAATAGTCCTCACCGGGAGCGGGGGTGACCACTTTTTTATTCATGATCCCCGTCCATGTCCTTCCGGTATAGGTCACCGTCTCTTTCTCAGAGTCAACCTCTATACAGTCTACTATACCCCCGTATTCTGTAGGGATGACTTCCCCTGCCTCGTTTTTCTCATAATAGAGGAAGTAACCCTTATCCAGGCAGTGGTCCCTCAATGACATTTCCATGGAAAAATCATTCTCACTGGTGCCGTAAGCAATGTCTACTTCCGTGCCTTTTAACACGCCGATATCATGAAAAGAAGCATCTGCATAAATCAGGTCCACTTTGGCTCACTCCTTTTCTCTATTAATGTTAATCCAATGCTGAAAGGTCCATTCCATGAGATGCTATTTTCGCCGCTCTCGATCTGCTGGAAGATATAATCTTCCCTGTCTCTGTAACGGAAGTAGTTCTCAGCATTTCCATATTCGTCGTATAGAAGGATCGTCTTGTCACTGGAGTTGATATGGAGTTCATATCCGTTATCTACTTCACAGTGAACAGTGTAAACATAATCCCCTATCGTTACGGAAGGATCGGAAGCATATCCATGGATCACCAGTTCAAAGTCCACAGGTGCGAAGGAATCATTTTTTATGTTTTTGACGGTATTATCCACACCATAATTGAATGAATAATTATAGGGATAATTCAGGCCGGCAGAACCGTCTGAAGATTCTATCGGCTTGAACACTCCCAGATCAGTTATCCTGGTCCAGGAAGGATCAACACACACGATAGTAAATTCCGTGTCGATCCTTCGCCGGTTCAGGTAATTATCATTTGATGATTTGATAACATTGCATTCGAGATAGTAATCCCCGCACCATATCTTTCCGAAACGTTCTTTCTTGATGTCTGACTCGAATATTTCAAACATCTGATTCCGGAGATCTTTTGTTTCCTGCTCCGTGTCCCCGATGATCACACAAGGCAGCTTCTTCTCAACGGATTCCCGGTAGAAATTATATGCGGAGTTATTTGAGGTATTATACGACCATTCATAATCTCGCAGGTCGTTATAATTTAAGTATATCTTCTCACCGAATTGCACTCTTTGTGTCCCGTCCGATGATTCATAATACAGTTTTTCAAGCATACTTCTTCACCAACCTTGCGATCTCTCTATCGTCATACTTAATACCCAGGTTCGATAACACTCTCAGGACAGCGGTATATATCCTCTTTTCACTCTGATCCAGCTGCTCAATGATCTTCTCCACCAACTCCTCCAGGGCGGTGGTATCTGATTTGATCACGGATTTTGGTGTTGCAGAGGTCGTAATATCAGCCGTGCTGCTTAGATCATCCGAAAGTTTGGCCATGGCTTTGATCGGGGCATCGTTTTCTTCGATACCGAGAGCCATACCTTCACTGATCATGGAACCGATCTTATCCCGGAACAGTTTCGAGGGCGAATGGATTCCCAGGAATGACTTTGCTTTATTAAAGGCATTCTTTGCTGCATTCTTCGCCGCTTCCGCGATGCGTCCTGCAGAAGCTGTGATACCACGGACAATACCACTGATGATATTGCTGCCAACACTTCCCCAGTCTATGCTCGTAAACTTCGACTTGAAGCTCGTTACGGCTTTCGTGGCAAGGCTGACCAATTTCCCCGGAAGGGATGTTATTACTGTCACGATACCATTCAATATTGTTTGCGCTGCAGCTCTGACTAATCCAGCACCTCCGGCCAATGCACCTTTGAATGACGAGATGCCATTCTTGGCAAGACCAAGAAGCTTGGATGGCAAAGCTTTTATCGCATTCACAACTGCATTGAAGATATTCTTCCCGGCTCCGGATACAGCTCCTCTTAAAGCAAGGATACCGTTTTTGAATGCCGTGATAATCTGCTTTCCTAAGTTCAGCCAGTTAAATGCCTGGATCACAGAAATGATAGCCTTGATGATCTTCGGCATATTGCTGATGATGGTCGGTATCGCTGTGATTATCCCTTTCACCAGAGTTACAATGATCTTCACTCCCGTTGCCAGTATTTTCGGGGCATTATCATTGATAATCCCGGCAATGTTGGTAACAATGGTTGGGATGTATGCCACCAGCGTGGGAATACTGTTCGCAATGCCTTGAGCCAATTTCAGGATGAAGGACAGGCCGACATCCACAAATTTCCCTGCATTTGCACGGAGGCTTTCTGACAATGATGTGACCATCGGCAGGACTTTGCCAAGCAAAGAAGGGATTGCTTCAGGAAGTGCAGAACCTACCTTGTCTATCACTCCAAATACCATGTCCCTGATGCCACTCAGGCCGTCCAGTCCTGTTTTGACAGCATCCATGATCTTTGGTAGGTTATCGACTGCTGTCTGCCCGATCGAGCTCATTAACGACACGGTTGATGACACGAAGCCGGGCACGATGCGGCCGAACAATCCGGGAATGGCCGACATGACCGCTGGCACCGCTTTCTGTATACCCTTACCCAGGCCGGTAAATACCTGCTCTATCCTGGGCACTACATTACTCGCCAGATTGCCTGCACTGGTCATGACGTTGTCTACCAGTTGGGATATGTTCGCGTTCTCATCTGAAAAACCAAGGACAAGGTTCTTCAAGGCTGCCTTGGTCATATTGAACGACCCCTCGATCGTCCCTGCCGCTTCTGCTGCAGTAGCTCCGGCGATGCCCATGTGATCCTGGACTTCATGGATGGCATCCACGATATCCGAATAACTGGAGATATCATATTTTATACCGCTGAATTTCTCTGCATCATCCAGAAGCTGCTGCATACCTTCTTTTGTCCCCGCATATCCCAGGGAGAGGTTGTCCAGCATGGTATAATTGGCTTTTGCGAAACCCTTGTATGCATTCTCCACGGATTCCACCGATGTGCCAAAGGTATTGACATTATCAGCGATATCCGTGATGGCTTTATCTGCCTGGGCTGCCGCCTTGGCTGTGTCTCCATCCAATGATTTGATCAGAGAGGCAGAGAAGCTGGTCAGGGTGCTCAGGTATTCATTTGTGGACTTGCCGGAAGCCTCATAAGCTTTCTCGGCATTGCTGATGACAGTCTTTGCTACTTCATCTCCAAACAGCTTCTTTACACCACCGGCCAGCTGTTCATACTCCGCATATCCTTTGACAGCGAGACCGGTAACGGCTGCTATTCCGGATGCTGCGGCAGCGGTTGATGTAGCCAGGGCTTTCCCGGCAGTAGTGGCTATCGTCTTAAATTTCTGGCCAATGCTGCTCTTCTTTTCTTCTGCCTGGCCCTCTGACTCATTTAATCTTCTTTCATATTCCGATGTGTCGAGTGAAAGGGTGGCCATGAGTTCGAAAACGTTCAAAGCTTCTCACACTCCTATCTTATTCAATAAGTCATTAACTATCTCATCACCGGTCCGTTCATCCTTCTTATCTGTCTCCTGCCTATTGCCTTTCCCGATCTCGATATACCGTTGTGACATGACTTTAGACCCTTCAAGGAAGGCCGTATTCTCTGTGATAGTCATAAGAGCGTCTGTGATGTAAGTGATCAACAGGCGCTCTTCCTTCTCTTGTTCTAAACGAGCCTCTAGGTACTTGATGAATCCTCTTGCTGAGCTTCCTCTGTATTCTCCGGCGCAGATCCAAACATACCGTCTAATGTTTTGGTCTGCGCTGATGTAAAAAGCTCCCTTACCATCGGGTGGGTAAACACTTCAACCAGCTCGTCCTTCAACTCAATTATTGACTTTTCATAGGTTTGCTCCAGCGGTCTCACAAAGAAGGAAGAGATCAGCTGAAAAACATCTTCTTTATGCCTGCCCAGGTATGGGTAAAGCTTAAGGACAGTGATGCCAAGAGTCTTGATCATCTTCTCATCCTTATTGTCGCTCAAAACATTCATGAGCTCCAAAGTGGCATCGTCATTTGCCAGATTTGAGATAGGGATCAGCATTGCTGCCAAAGCATCATACCCTTCACTGGATGGACATGTAAAGCAATTCATCCGATACCTCCTTACTCAGATCCTAATTCCTCTGAATCAGCCAGAGCCTCAGATCTCATATAGATCTTATAAGGCACCTCATCAATGTTATCGATGGAATAGTGGGCAACAAAGCCAAAAGCAAAATCTCCCTTGTCCTTGTTGGCCGTCTGCATGCTGAATCCATCCGTATTCAGTGTCCTCTTCATCTCGATAGCGATGAAGCCTCCTTTTGTGCCGTAATCACACACATACCAGAGAGTCTTGAAATGAGAGATACCAAGCACATCAGTCGGGGTGAAAACAGTGAGCCCGGTGTTGTCTGTCTCTTTGCTGGCAGCACCCATCAGTCTCACCATTGCTTCAGAGCTGACTGATTTTCCTGTCCCGGAACACTTGACCTCTCTTCCGCTGATCTCTTTTAATTCTGCCGTATTGGTAGGCATGTTATCGATACCCTCTGCACCGTCTGCATATTCCGGAGTATCAGTAAACTGCACACCTCCATTGGTAGCCAGGAGAATATTTTCTCTCATTGTGCTTTTATATGTGGCATCGATCACGGCTCTGGGATTAAATTCCGTCAGGAGGATACCCGCATTCTTCTGCAGTGCCTCCTGTACCTCAACAGGTACCTGTGTAAAAGTTAAACCCATCTTCATTCTCCTTCGTAATCTAATGTTAAATCGGTTATTCTGTGCTTATGGTATCGGTCGCCTTCATCAGGCAGTGAATACCATTCCATATTATCGTGGGCGATCGTGATCCATATCACTCCACCGTCATAAGGCACATGCACCCCTCCATTCCGAAAGGTAGCGCATATGCCTTCAATCACATCGTCCGGTCCCTTTTCCGACTCCGTATAATCATGATAGTGCAGGGAAACTTCGTATCCTGCTCCCACTCCCTTTGTGTATGTCAGATACGGGTATATAACGTCTACGGGTAAAGCATTTGACGGATAAGCATCAAATCCGAAAGATGAAAAAAAAGAATGTAGTGCCTCTGTTTTTGTCACAGTACATCTGCCTCCTTCCGCTTCTCTATAAGCGCAACTCCCATTTTTCGCATCTGATAGCACGCATATCAAGATCAGAACATCCCGGGGTAGATCTGCCGATCGGGTCTGTCACCCGGAATGCCTGACCATCCCTGTCTCTCCTCAGTATCTCCTGGAAGAAAAAACTCTCTTCCTTATCAACCAGGAAAGTATACTGTTCATTCGTGCATTCCTTCTCCATAAACTGCTTTTCCGTTGTGGAGTCTTTTCTAACCACTGCATGGATCAGTCCTCCCACAGAATATGTTGTGTTCTTTCCTCCGGCCCCGTCAGCTCCTCCGGATGTAATGATCCGGTGGAATGAGTCCAGCCAGTCTTCCAGTATGGTTCCTGCTATATTCATCACAACATCCTCCATGGATCGAGCTTGCTCTTAAATACGTCTTTCCACGTAATCCCATTTCCATCGGCACCGGACAACCTGGTATATGAGTATCCATCGAATGACTCACTGGAAAACGGCCTCATCGTTTTTGCTCCATAAGTCTTCTTCCATTCATTAATCTCTTCGACTACCCGTAAAAAGGCAACCGGAGGTTTCACAGAAAGGACCATAAACTTTGAAGTCTCATCTGCCATCCCTGTGGCAGGATAACGGTACAGGCCGTCATTGAGATAAGAACCATGGATGATAAAGAACTGCCCACGGATCAGCTCCGGAAGTTCAATCGTACCGTCGCTGACCGTGAACGTGTCTTCTCTGGAATGGTCCGTATCAATCCAGCAGTTTTCAAGACGTTTCCTCACATGGAGCATGACCTCATATGTTAACTGTTCCATGATCGTCCTTCCTTACTCCGAACCTAAGCTCTGTCCCTCTTTAGAGATGATACGAGCGATCGGAATCGCCTTATGATTGAAATAATTGTTGTCTGCATCCTTAGGAACTTCCCAGTTGGATCCGGTAGACAGCTGTAAATCTGTCGGGGATTTGATGCTGCTGTTTGCCTTAAAGGTGATACCTCTCGGTGCGAAGATCTTCCTCTGACGATTGATCAGCATATCGATACCGCCCTTGGTGATAGGATCACGGCTGATCTCAGAAGGATTCTTTGCTCCGACATCCACATAATCGAAAGCATTAGCGCCAAGGATATATGTAGTATAGTCGTCTCCGGATACCGGGCAGTCATCATCTACCAGGACTGTTCTGCCATTCCAGTCAGCCAGGGCGATGGTTCTCTGGATACCATTGGCATCAGACTGTTTTCTGTACTCTAAGATCTCAAGGTTCTCAAGATTGGTTGCGACTACAGAATGCATGATGGCCATGGTGAAGATGTTCTTATTAGCACCACATGCCTGCTGGATCGCAGAGTTCAATGTAGTAGCCCCCACAGTCGGAACGGTTTCAGATGTGATGTCATAAGTATGAGCATCTACAAAGCCGCCATCATTGGACTGCATGCCGAAGATACCGGCCAGGGTAGCCAGGACTGTGCCCTGATCCACTTCATCCCAGTAGGCGCCTACCTGAGCAGCCACTTCTTCCATGAAATCTTTCTTAGTCAGTTCAAAAGTAAAATCCTGTTCCTTCCAGCCGTGCATACGGCCTACTACGATCATACCCTGAAGGAAAGTTCCTAACTCATCCAGAGTCACGTTGGAAGTACCATCGTAGTTATCTGCTGTTCCTCCTAAGAGACCGGTCATCGGTACTAACGCATAGTTGCCGCCTACCTGATCCGGGAAGAGGCCTTTGATATCGTCTCTTCTCCGGAAGACACCGGCTTTGATAAATGCGTTCTGCTTTACTCTCGGAACAGTTTCCAAGTATTTCTGAAATACAGCATCATTCCACTGTTTACCTGCAAATACTGCCATTTATTCTCACTCCTTATTTACCAAGCCACGAAGAAACCTCCGGAGCATCCGGATGTTCATTCGCATAAGCCATTTTCTGTGCCAGGGACATATTCTCAAATGAAGTCCCTTTACCACCTGCCGGGGGATTGTTCACGTCCTCGCCCTTTACCCCTTTATCGGTGATATAGTTTTTGTATGTCTCTTTGAAAGAATCCAAGAGTTTCTTAGCATCTTTGATGTTTCCGGAATCATCCAGTTCGATTCCTTTCACTTTGTCAGCATCCGCTTTCACAATGAGATCGATCAGGGATTCTGTGACCCCCGCCTCTTTCAACTGTGCTTTGTATGCCTTTTCTTTTGCTGCATAACTCTTTGCTTCTTCCTGGGCCTGCTTATAGGCTTCAAAGTCCGAATGTTCTTTTTCGTACTTTTCTTTCCATCCGCCGTCACCCTGTTCCCTGAGAGTATCCAGTTCCTTCTGAACATCCTCAGTCTTCTGCTTGGCATCCTTGACTTCATCCTGTAAGGCCTTTACAGAATCCATATGTCCGTCAATAATTGCCGTGATCTGTTCTTCGGTCAATCCCATTCCTTTGAGAAGTGCCTTCGATAGTGCCATGTTTCATCCTCCAGTCTTTTGGAAAAAGTTCTTGTGGTCTTTCACAAGGTTTGATAGTTTATATTACATTAAAAAAATGGCCATCATGGGCCATCTTTCTCATGTCTGATATCGGCATATAAAAAAGAGCTGATCCCGAAAGACCGCTCTTATCTAGCCGTTTTTTAAATTGTTGATCATTATTGCCACATACTCCTGGCCGTGGTGTTCCGCTGCAGGCTTTATGAAAGGCCTGGCAGGCATACCATTCGTATGATGCCATCTTCCTTTTGCATCCTGATAGTTCCATGGAGTCTGCCGGCCTCCGGATGCATGAACACCGGTACCATACTCAACATAGATCCCATACTCCATGTTTGTCCCCACATATGCTTCGCCTTCCCCGGCATTCACATAGTGGCTGATGCTGTTTCTAAGAGCACCTGTATCAACTGGACATTCCCTCTTGGCATAGCTCTCTGCTAAGAGCCCACACTCTTCCAGGCCTTTCTCCAGCTGATCATGAAGGGCATCAAGGAAGATATTCATGTTATTGACAAGTCTAACATCCATCTACTCATCTTCTTTCACAGTACGATGTGGGCAACTATCCAGGTTTCCTTTCCATATTTCTTTGGGTATTTTTCTGTATCCTGGATATATAGCACAGCCATTTGGTTCTTTGTATCGTTTATAATTTAAACATCCAATGCATGGACAATATAGATTTAAAGGATACCCATCTGCAACATTCATTTTGCGACCCATTTATAAATCACTCCAAACTCTTCATATAATTTTCCCCACACTTCTTCACCTAATTGGATTAATGCAGTTTCATTATCGAGTCCGGCTCTGATTTTGTCAATATATTTATCTCGAAGCGTTTCAATATGATTTTTATATCTTTCATCAAATTCTTCAAACTCCGGTAAGTTCTTTACTTTGTCATTATACTTAAGTATATAAGTCCCATATTTCCCGCATGTTCTGAATTCTTTTGCCTCATGGTCTTTTAACAAATATAAATCTTCAGGTGATGGTGGAGTAGAAAGCGGATGGTTATGAACAACCGTATTACCTTTAAATTTTCTCAGTTGATAATTAGTGAAAACGATTTCATCCTCTCCGCCTAGCTGGGCACTGATTGCTTTGCCCTGCTTATCAAAGATAACTCCAACCTCATATTTCTTCTTACGAATTTCATCTTCAACAGTTTGAAGGGATTTGCCTTTGTAATCATAATAATGTGGATCACTTTTGTTATTGTTAGATCGGATGCCAAAGACATCCTTTGCAATATTGCTTTCTTTAGCAGCACCTTTATCTTCTAGCCACTTCTGGTAATTATCTTCATCTTTGGTAATGCCTTTATACTCCGGCAATACTGCCACCACAGTACACCTGCAGTTATAAACCTCTGCCGGATCACCTTTCGGATCACCGGGATACATCATATCACAGTTATCCAGGTGAAAAGGTTTATCCCATGGTTGCATTTGTCCGTTTGCATCGATATGGGAATCTCTGGTCCTGGCATCAATAGCAGCAAGCCATTCTTTTTCCAGTTTGATACCCATTGCTGATGCCTTCTCATAGGAGTCCATTCTCCCTGCATTCTGTGCTGATGTGAAGGAAGTCCTGGCATTCCGGATGGCGGCGGTCATGTTGTTACCCATTACCTTATGGAATCGCTTTGCAATCGTATGAGGATGCTCCCCCTGGAGAATTCCCTGGGTGAGCGCATTGTTGATCCTCTTCTTGTTCCAGGCATAATCCCTCTTCGGGTTTATACTGTTCACACGAAAGTTCACATGATTCTTGCCGGTCATTGTGCGTCTGACCGTATTCTCATCTGCAAGGGTAAAGCTGGTATTCTTATTCTGCCCTTCGATCTGATACAGGGAGTAATTATGGTTCAGGGTGTAGATACCAGGAGTCTCATCATTGATATAGGCACATGCCACTATGTTTGCTTCGGTTGTCCTGCTGATCATCTGGTCACGCATGGTCTCCCATCGTTTACCCCGGCCTATCTGGGCTTTCTGCCAGTCCTGCCACTGCTTCTCTGTATACTCACCCTGCAGATAGGCTTCATACTCTTTCTCCCATCTTTGGATATAACCGTTATGCCATACTCCTTTTTCATCCCGGTAACCGTCCCAGTATCCGGATACGATCCTGGTCAGGTCCTTCGAGGCCTTGCCATACATCCTTTTGAGCCTTCGCTCCAATAATGCCAATTTGGCATCCGTCAGTTTATCAGAGAAGTTCTTCTTGGCCATTTAAACACCTTCTTTATGGCTTATCTTCTTCCTGATCAGAATTATCCTCTTCCGGGAACTCCGGCTCAGAAGAAAAGCGATCCACATCCTCTTCTGCCAGGCGATCCATGATAATCTGTATTTCATCCGGCTCGATAAAAGGCAGCTTGGAAAGATAGGTCTCATCATCAAGATGATCGGCAGCTGAGTTGATCATGTCTGTCTTCTCTTTCTCATTGCTGATCCGGTTTCTCTTGTACTTGGCTTCCTCATCCAGCCCGGCAAGTTCCAGGATCTGCGTCATGCACTCATCAATACAGTACTCATATTCATCACATTCATCATCCATCGGCTGATATGCAGCATCGATATGGTCATTGGTAGCACCGGCAGAAACAGTATGTACATCCAGTGCACAGAAATCTTCATATATCTGATTCCGGATCTGCGTCAGGAAGGCATTCCTTGCCTGGTATGGCACTTCCTGAACATACGGCTGGATACTGGCACCATCACTGGCATTCACGATATGATTAAGCTTCATCCGGTCGAAGAATTTTCTAAGATCTTCATCACTCATACCATCTGCATTCTGTACCAGCCAGTATATCTCTGCTACATCAACCATATCATTGGCAAAGCCGGACAATACCAGATCATAAGCATCGATGCCGGCTCGCATGCCCGGAAGGGTACTCCTGTGATTCTTGTTCCCATACATGGGCACAATAGGAAGCACACCATAGTTTTCTTCACCGATAACATCCGGCTCGGCACCAAGGACCTTTGATTTTAAGGTCTGTCGATATCCTTTCTTCTCCTGTATCATTTCAAAAGCCGAATCAGCAGTCTGAGCTCTGTACTTGGTATAACCGTCTTCCTCATATAGGACGGCGATAAGAGGTTTTTCTACATCGATCTGCCAAAATCTTACCCCGGCCCGGAGAGCTCCGGTATCCTCATCCCACAGAGGAGCAAACTCTGTCAATCGGAAACAGTGAATCTTATCCACGTTCCAATAGATAAATGCCTGTCCGTGGATCAGGGCATAAT
>CAZALQ010000001.1:0-79354 GCA_964485605.1 uncultured Oscillospiraceae bacterium | reverse complement strand
TTCCCAGCGTTTTGAGTTGAACCGTCAGTATATGTGATTATCAGATATCCATCGGCATTTATAGATGTATCGGTGATACCCTTTCCGTCTAAGCCATTTATACCATCTGCACCTTTCTCCCCTGGATCACCTTTATCGCCCTTAGCACCTTTAACGTTTCCTAAGTTTGTTTCTGTATCATCCGTCAAAGTAACTATCAACTCATCGTTTACGATAGCAACAGACCTGATACCCACTCCGTCTGCTCCATTAGAACCATTCGTGCCGTCAGTACCATCTTTTCCTACAATTTTGCCGACATTGATGCTTGTATCATCGGTAAGTATCAGAACCAGTTCTCCGGCATCATTGATCTCTACCGATGCGATCCCTGTTCCGTTAGACCCGGTATCGCCCTTGTCACCTTTCTCACCTTTTACAGAACCGGCGCTCTTTGATGTACCATCAGTATAGGTGATGATAAGTTCTTTGTTATCATCGATCTTTACAGATGAGATTCCAATACCATCTTTACCGTTTGCACCGGTAGCGCCTGTATTTCCTTGACTGCCATTGATTCCATTGGTCCCGTTCTTGCCGTCGGCTCCGTCTTTTCCAGGTTCTCCCTTAACATTTCCCGCGTTGATCTTATCTCCTGATGAAAGAGTGATGATAAGATCTCCGTTTTTATCAACGCTTGCGGATGAGATGGAAACGCTGTCTATATTATCGATTGCCCTGTTTGCTGCTCTCTTTCCGGCAAAGTTTCCAATTCCAAAAGATGAAAGGAGCATTGCAATCGCTATAACAGCCAGCAAGATATTTCTCATCGTATTGCCCTTCTTTTCCTTGTTTTCTTCCATATGTTATTCCTCCAAAAATCCTCTTCCCTATTTTTAGTGTAATTATATCATATATCGCAAAACTGTGCCTTTGATCTCTATCAATCTGTTGAGCTTATTACTTTGAAATAGTAACGCGGAGACAAGTACGTTTGTATCGAGCATTACCCTCATGCTTTTTGTTGTCTCTCTTTCCTAAAGTTTTTAATCATCTCAACAACATCTTCCTCGTTTTCTAATCCAAGTTCTGTTGCCAGACCTTTAAGTTCCGACTGTGCTTCTTTTAGCGCAAGCATCGTGGAATTAACGATATACACCCTGTCGTTGTCTTCAAGAAATACTACCTTTCCGCCCTCTTGGAATCCATATTTTTTTCGAATATCAGCCGGAATTGTTATCTGTCCTTTGGAAGTAACTTTCGCCAGTTCCATAATTGTCCCTCCATTGTAATGCGTTCCTTACTTTCCTTACCATTTTATCCTGTGTTGTAACAATAGTCAACTACTAAAAAAGACAAGGCTATAGCTTCCCTGTCCTAAATTAAAGTAAGGTTTAACATAGCTTAAGCACGAATTCCCCTCCCTCAAGCATACTAGGGAGGGGATGAAGTGCACTTGGAATCGACATATAGACGGTTTGAGAAAATGAGCTCCAAAGCTCTTTTTTATTTGCCTTTGCTTACCAACCATGTAGTATGTTTTCATAATTATGATGATAAAATGAAAAAATAAATTGAAGTGTGACATTTTACCTTCTCTGGTTGTTATATATGCAGAAAGGCAAATCGATACAGCAAGTGGATAAAGAGACAGTTATAAAACTTTATGATGAATTCTATCTGGATGTAGTGCGCTTGGCATTTTCCTATGTTAAGAGTCAGGAAGATTCCATGGATATAGCTCAGAATGTATTTCTTAAACTCATTTCTTCAAATGCAGTCCTTTTCCCGGGGAGCGAAAAGTCTTGGCTTTTGACTGTGACAGCAAATGAGTGCAGAAATCATCTGAAGAAATATCGCCCTGCAGAGGAATTATCAGAGAATATCTCAGCTGACGAAAAGGACAGGGAAGTATGGCATCTTCTTGATACTTTGAGTCCTGATAACAGAGCAGTCATACAGCTTTACTACTACGACGGATATTCTGTAGAAGAGATAGCGAAGATACTGCATATCTCACGTTCCGGCGTATCCATGAGGCTGTCGAGAGCCAGGAAGAAACTGAAGAAAGTACTGGAGGATGACTATGAATAGAATTAAGCACGCATACGATTCTGTTGCGCCGGATAAGGAGAAAATATTATCCGCAAGGATGGGCTTTATTGATAGGCTAAAAGCCATGCCGGCAGAACAAAAAGAAAGAATCAAAACTCATAAGAATTGGCGTATAGCGGTAGCTACGGCTGCATGTTTGATCATTGCGATTGTATCTATAGGCGCATTCACGGGTAAAATGAGCATTGCAAATACTATGGGGAATATTTCTGACGTAGAAGAGTTAGGTATAGATCTTCCTGAAATGGTAGGAGACTTCAAGCAGGCAAATGTAATGTGCCATAATTGGGTAGGTCAAGGAGACCTTGATCCAATAAGCATTATTAACCCACTATATAGGAATTATACAGTTAGTTATGACAAACCATTTGATATTGTGTGGCAGGATCTAGGGCCGCTAAACGATCCATCCGGATTCAATGGTGTCCACGCAAAGCAAAGCATACATGTCAGCGTCGGATCATCAAAGGGTTTTTCTTCTGAGGATTGGGAACGGTTTGCCGGATATGACAGTGAGACTAAAAAGTGGATCCCTTACACGTTATTCGAAGATGATAACTCAACAGTCAGCTATGAAAATATTGAAGAAATCGAGTATAGAGGCGCAACGATCTGGATATACGACATAACGACACACTTTAAAAAACACGAGCCTGAATACTGCTCAGATGCTGGGGCTCACTGGTATGATCCTGAAACTGAGTGCTATTTCCAAATCAGCTTCACATCTCCCAGTTATGATGAAAACACATCAGAAAGTTATGATAGAGACGGTAATTTGCTGCATAAAGCAAATGAACAATGGATAAGAGAATATAGCTATCTGAGCAAAGAAGAATTATTTGGTTATATCAAAGAATTAATAGATTTGAATAGATAAAACAAGTTGTTTCATATGATAAAACCTTGAGGAGACCCTCAGGGTTTTTTGTTGGAAAAAGTGATTCATCAGTAGATAATCCTTGAACAAATGTTCGTTATGTGGTAAAATAAACCATGGAATTAGAACATGGAAGTCATTGTGTATTCAGTCTTCATTATCATCTTGTTTTGGTAGTCAAATACCGACGGAAAGTGATAGACGACAGGATATCAGATCGGCTGAAAGAAATATTTGTGGGTATTGGCGGTTCTTATCATGTTACTGCAGAAGAGTGGAATCATGATGTAGATCATATTCACGTATTGTTCGCTGCACGTCCCAACACAGATCTAACGCAGTTTATTGATTCGTATAAGTCTGCCAGTAGCCGAATCATCAAAAAGGAGTTTCCCGGTATTAGAAAGTCTCTATGGAAAGAGTATTTCTGGAGCCCGAGCTACTGTCTAATCAGTACCGGCGGAGCTACGATCGATGTGATCAAGAAATATATTGAGAACCAGAGCAAATGAAAAAGAATAAGGCATACAAATATAGGATCTATCCGGATGCTTTGCAGCAGAAAATGATTACGAATACTTTTGGCTGCGTGAGATTCGTATACAACAAAATGCTGGAAGATAAGATAGATCATTACAAAGAAGCAGGGAAAATGCTAAAGAACACTCCCGCTCAGTACAAGAAGGAGCATGAATTCTTAAAAGAAGTGGATAGCCTTGCACTTGCCAATGCACAGCTTCAGCTTGAGACAGCGTTCAAAAACTTCTTCAGAGATAAAAGTATAGGATTTCCCAAGTTCAAAAGCAGGAAACACTCAAGGCAAAGCTATACTACGAATCTCGTTAACGGAAACATCCGGATAGAAGGGAACAAGATAAGGCTTCCTAAAGTAGGTGAGGTTAGGATAAAACTCCATAGACAAATACCAAAGGATTACATCATCAAAAGTGTAACAGTCAGTTTTGAGTCAACAGGGAAGTACTTTGTATCTGTTCTTACTGAATATGAAGAAGATGATATCAAATCATACCTTGATAAAGGAAGTATCATAGGCCTTGATTATAGTTCCCCGTCCTTTTACGTTGACAGCAATGGCTATATAGCTTCCATGCCTCATTTCTATAGAGAGGCAGAAAAGAAACTTGCAAAAGAACAGAGAAGACTCTCTAAGATGGTCAAGGGAAGCAGGAACTATCAAAAGCAGAAGAAAAGAGTCGCTCTTGCCTATGAGAAAGTCAGAAATCAAAGAAAAAACTGGCAGCACAATGAAAGCAAAAGACTTGCAAGTACATATGATTTCGTCTGCATAGAGGATATCGATTACAAAGTGATGTCAAGAGGCCTTCGCCTTGGCAAAGCTACACATGACAACGGATTCGGGAGTTTTACGACATATCTTGCATACAAGCTTACAGATAGAGGAAAAAAGCTTATCACGATAGACAAGTGGTATCCTTCTTCTAAGACCTGTAGGCACTGCGGATACGTAAAACATGACCTTGGTCTTTCGAACAGAGTGTGGGTCTGTCCTGAATGCGGATGCATAATAGACAGAGATGTAAATGCTGCAATAAACATAAAAAATGAAGGCCTAAGGATGATATCCTAAGGCCTTATAGATCATTAGAACCGCGGGGCACGCGGGGATAGCCTGTTTTATCTGAGAGGGTTGCCTCTCTTGAGCAGGAAGCCCCGGCCTCTATAGGCCGGGCGAGCATGTCACTTTCATACTTTTTCGTTAAAAAATACAGGTAAGACCTTCTTCATCTTACCTGTATTTGCTGTTTCTACGATTTTCTTAATTCTCCACAAAAATAGCAAGAAATTCTTCCGGTAAATATACTGGTATACTTGAATCTGAGAAGTCCTTTTGATTGCGCGTGACTATAGCATCCATATCTGTTCTGACCGCTGTTTCTATCATTACAGCATCTTCATAATCACTTACTTTTGAAAAAACGGCATTTTTGCAATCGCTTGCGTATGTATCAACAATATCGAAAATATCGAAAAGTTTTAGGAGTATATTACGAGTTTCATTATCACTATGCGTTGCTCTGTGTGCAAGGTAATATATGTCCGTGACCGACTTGGCCGTAATAAAACCATCAAATTTTTCGTTGGCTGCGGCTAAGAATACTTTTTGTGCAAAGGCATTGAAAGGTTCCCTGTTTTGAAGTGCATCAATGATAATGCAAGTGTCTACTAAAACCCTCATATCCGATCTAGTCTTTCTTTTTTTGCCTCTTCAAGTGTAATCGTAGCGGGAATGCAACCAAACAGCGATTGAGCAGTCTTCATCTTTGTTTGATATGGATTTGAAAGCTTCGCTACTACTTTGCCATACTGAGTGATATATATGTCTTCTTTTTCAGCAAGCAAAAGATACTTTCCTAAATTTGATTTTAGTTCTGTGGCAGTGATCGTCATTAATGCATCCTCCATTTCGTACAATACTTATAGTATTATCGAACAATAATGTCAAGTGTGTCGTTCGCTATCCATCAACTCACAGCAAAGTTTGATGCCGGTTCTCAAGCCCTTCCTGAATCCCTCCATCTCAATTCCAGCAAGGATCTCATTGAAAGCATTCTCATCTATATCTTTGTTTGTTTTTGAAAAATCGTCGAGCTTTGATTGCAGCCATCCCGGGTTCTCACCGCCTCGCGGCATAAGTTTATCTATAAGTTCATACATTGCATTTCACCTCCAGGTAAAACGATAACACAGTAAATCACTACAGTCTAAATCTTATCTGTTGTTACCTATAACAATGGTTAGTTGTAGGTAAAAAAAGACCCAAGAGAGATTGCCTCTTGAGCCTATATTTCGTCTAGCACCTTCTGTAATATGATCCAGTCCCTATGCTCCATATAAACCTACTTTCTTGTCAATCTCAATAAGAGATCCTTCAGGAAGTGGTCCATGAATAATATCGACATCAATGCCAAGTGCTTCTTCCATGTAGTTTTTTAAGGAACTAATTGTAATAAGAGAAACATAAGGCTCCTTAAATTCTACTAACAGGTCAATGTCGCTGTCTTTTGTGTTTTTCCCCGAAGCATACGATCCAAACAAGTCCACTCGCTGCAAAGAGAATTCCTTGGCGGCTTCGTTAATACAAGATTTAATCTGTTGAATTGTAGGCATTATTCTTTCCTCCCACGTACTCCTTACATGTGCATTGTACGATTTTTGAGAGCTTTTTTCAATACAGCTTGCTATACCTTCCTTCTATATAAGATAGTAGCAAGATGTTATCTATATTTCTAACTCTATTCCGTTGTTGTCTATAACAACGGAGCTTGCAGGCAAAAAAAGACCCAAGAGATTTCTCTCTTGAGCCTTTGTGGTTTTGAACTGAATATGGATGGGGCAAAAGGAGCAATTAGTTCTTCTTTAATGCTTTCACCTCTGCTAAAGTGAGTCCCGTAACTTTCGAGATGTCTTCAAAAGAAAGCACTCCCAGAGCTAAAAGCTCACTGGCTATAGCATTTCTGTTTTCCATTACGGCTTCTTGCCTTTCTTGAATCACGTATCTCCTTGTAACTTCTTCCTGATCAAAAAGTGCTGTCATAATGTCCATTACTTCCACCTTCCTTTCGGTAAGATAATCTTTTAGAACATTTTCGTTCATGCAGATATCTATTGTAGCCTCTACGGCTTTCCTCGTTGGCCCGTATTTCTTTCGTTGTTCATCTATGATTTGAGAAAACGTTACATACTGACTAAGGATGTTATCGTTCCCTTCGCCATAAAGAACTATGACCTTCACCTCTATAGGTATATCTTTCCCTTCAAAGATATCGTCTTTCAGCGATATATACTTGGGTTTTTCTTCCCGCTCGCCTGTATATACTACGTATAGTTCCGGGACGGGAAGAATCGCTTTCTTGCTTCCGTAGAGGTTAATATTGTGTTTGGCGCAATATTCGTTGTAAGTCTGCATAAGATACATAAGTATTCTTATGATAATATTCGGAGACCATGTTGACTGAGCCTCAAGTAGCAGGACTAACCTATCGCCTATCTGAAAACCAAGGTCATTATATATCCCGTCAGTAAGCACTTTCTTAAGATCTACATATTCAATCTCATCTTGGGTTGTTTGTGTGTCTTCCGGATGAAGCGCCTGATATAGCATAAGAGTATACTTGGGAATACCAAACAGATCTGCGAATACACTATCCTTGACCGTTCTTTTCAGCAATCCTTGTTCTTCCATTCCACCCATACCCACAGTCTATATGTTTTCCGTGTTATCTGTATTAATATTGTACGCCATACGGTTTGATTTTTCAATAGGTCTGTTCATCACGCCACCTCCATTAATCCCTTACCCAGCATCGATATGTATTCTCCGTGAGAGACTATCAAGTGATCTTTTATCTCGATGCCTAGAATCTTTCCGGCATCGCATAGTCTTTGGGTAGTCTCTATATCTTCTTTGCTTGGTTCTAAACTGCCGGAAGGATGGTTGTGAGCTAAAATGACTGCGTTGCTGTTACCAAGGATAGCGTCTCTAAAGATAGCGGAAGGATCAGCGATAGTTTTTCCCTTAGCGCCAATGCTTACCTCTGAGAATCCGACTATGTTGCTTTTGATATCAAGATGGATCACCCACATATGTTCATCAGGCATGACATCTGCATAGATGCTTTTAAGAAGACTGAAAACATCTATATCGTTTCTGACCGATTTTCCCAGAACATTATAGTCAGTCGCTGTATCCTCCTTAAGGAGTACTGACTTGTATCTATACATAAGCCTGCCTCCTTTCAGATGCATTTGCACACTTGGAAAAGGAACGGCCATCATAATAATACACATTGTTAGATAATCTTTCTCCAGGCGCAACTTCTGTTTGGTTAACAGTCTCAACCATCTGCTGCAAAACATCTGGATCCTGCATTCCGTCATCCGGAATTGCAAGAACTTCATGCACAGATGAAGGCAGAATGTAGTAAGGGCCGTTCACTTTCAAGAACAGTTCATCCAGCACACTTGGGTACATTATGGCTGCTGCACCATATACCTTATCCTTTGTTGTGATGAGGTATATAGACGGAGAATCTCCTTCTGATAATCCTAATTCTTCTGCCAGAGTAGAAATATATGAAGGGTTTATCTTTGCTGAGTTTTCTATGGCGTCTTGATATAGCTGTAATTCTGTTACACCGTACTCTTTAGCCATGATGTTATTCACCATTACAGATGACTTGATCCCATCTGTTCTTATCGACATTTCAGCGTGATATGTAATAGCAAGATCTTCAACGATTCGGTGAGGGGCATTAACTAATGCTTCGTTTTTTGAATTAGATACCCTTATATAGAGTCTTTTCTTAATGGACTCGTAATCAGTGAACTCCTCAAGCGCAAAATATGGTACCGGTTTCTTAAAAAGGTCGGCTATCTCAGCAAGTACAAAGTCTTTGTCAGCCATATGATAACGGTACTCCTCGTATAGAGCATTCATATCGGCAACCGGAGATGTGTTTGCTCCCGGCTTTATTATAGATAATCCGCGATAGTTCTCTCCGAGTTTGCATATATCTCGAATAGTAACGTTAGAACCTTGATATTCTTCCGGAAGGTAAGTCAGGATATTCTCCATGACCATATCTTCAAATTCTTGATAATTCATTTTTTCCTCCTATAAAATAAGCCCAGGCCTTTCTAGACCTGAGCTTTTAAAAAACTACAGGCCTAGTAGACCAAAAAACTTACTTAACAGGATCGACGTTGACCTTTCCGTCTTTGAACGAAATCCTCTGAGGATACTTAAAGATCTCCATACATATCGTTCATGGTTCGCTTTTCCATATTCAGTTTTAAAAAGATTTTTTACGATTGACTAAGATGAAGAGGAATGCAGCAATTGCTGCATTCTTCATGGAGTATTACCATCTTTTTAGAATGGTATCTCATCGTCGTCAAGGATACTCATCCCTTCCGGAAGACCTTCCTCTTTTGGTGCCGCGTTTCTTTGTGCTCCTGACTGTTCACCGCGGTCGAGATACTGGATCTCATCGGCGATAACATCAAGAGTGTAGACCTTCCTTCCATCCTTTTCATAGAATCCGGACTGAAGTCTTCCGCTTACTGCAACCAGCCTACCCTTACCTATGTACTTGGCTGCATTTTCAGCCGCTTTAGAGAACAAGGTCACAGGGATAAAATCAGCAGTTGCTTCGCCCTCTTTTGTCTTGCGGTTTCTGTCTACCGCAAGGTTTATTTTCGCGAATGACGTGCTCCCTGTCGTTTTTAGTTCGACATCTTTTGTCAGTCTTCCAATTAGTACAACGTTATTCATGTTTTTCCTCCTAGATTTACACTAATTTGACTACTCTAACTCTTCCTTAAGACCATATACGGTGTACTGGCCTTCTCCATCGTAATTCGATGTATAAAACTCATTTTCGATGAACTTATACACTTCGTCCATCTGCTTAATGGACAGTTCATTTGAGAGTTCTTCAAAGTTATCAAAACCAAGAAGCTCAGATACTATAAGTTCGGCTTCGCCGTTCCTTAAGACATTCTCCTTTACAGACTGCAGATATTTAAAACTTTCGTCTGTCTCAAGAGCTGCTTTTAAGTTGAATTCCGGTCTTATGTCCTTTGCTCCTTCAATTGTGATAGCTTCTTTGTCATTGCAGGCTATGCAGGCCAGAACGGTCTTTGTACCGTCAAGGTTATGTTTAAAGTCAATGTCTGATTGATACATCTTGCCGTCGTATTCTATAGATATCTTATCTATATATACATCGACAAAGCTCCAAGAGACTTTAAAACCCCGCGCTCTTAAGCCGTTGACCCATTTCTGGATGGCGTCCCTGTTCGCCTTTTTCTCTGCATAGTACTCTTTTCTTTCGGTAAAACCATAGTAGTTTATTGCATACTCTATAGTTCCACCCTGTGGCTCGCCTTTATAGCTCTTTGACGCCCTTTTAAGACTATCGCCGAATTGGGCTGTCTTACGAAGAATCTTCTGAAAACCCTCAGACGTGACCATAACGTACCAGCAGATGCCGATCAGGTTAAAGGCTGCAATAACGGATAAAAAGATGATGAGTGCCATTTTATTTTCCTCCTATTACGATTAGCACACAAAAAAACACACCGAGAAGAAAGGACTTAAACCTTTCCACAGGTGTGCTACGATTAACAATATTTTTTAACAGATAATATCCGCCTCGCAAGAGCTGACGGAATGAAAAATATAACTGCTTTTATTTTATAGGGTTTTTATATATATTGCAAGTTTTTTTGCTATCCTCCGCTCTCTTTTAAAGCTCTTTTACAACAATTTTCTTTAAAGCATTGTTGAACTTTTTGCTGTATGTTGTCAGCGTACATTTTCTATATTCGCATTTTATCCCGTCACGTATAAAAGGAAGTGTATGTATGTTCCTAAGTAGCCTTCCACTAATATCTTTTTCAGACAGAAGTAGGTTCGTTTTTCGCTCCGCATTAAGTATGACTATATCCTTTTCTGTATAAAGTCCGTTCGGTCTTAAAATATTCTCTACTGCAAGTTCAAATTTGTCCAGGCATTTCGGATTCTGTCTAATTACATATATTCTTCTGTCGGCTACTTTTAGCGCTCCTATAGATAACATATTTCTGGGATCAGAGCCGGCATCAAGTATGATCCTATGCATATCCGGCCCGAGATCCTTTATGATCCTTTCTACTGTATCAGGATCATAACTGATAGGGTTTCTGCTTCTTGGCCCCAGAATAGCCTTATAATCCCCTACTTTGTATACAGTCTGCAGAGTTTCAACAACTCTTCCAATCATATCTATACCGTTCGTCTTAAAGAACGGAAGTCCAGTATAGCCTTCATAAAGCTTATCAGAACAATCGATATACATGATCTCTTCTTCGCCAAGGGATGTGAGGATTTCTGCAATCCCCATTGAAATCATTGTTGTGCCGATATTTGCATCTGCGCCAAATACTGCTATCTTCTCCAGCATCTAAAAATCCTCCTTTGTAAACCTTGTCGGCATCAGTCCGTAATGGTTCCGATTTTTCTTCTTGTTATAATATTTTGAGTATATAAAGGTCTCATTGCTGGAACCTACAATGTATGCGCCATAGTTTTTGAAACGATGATCCTCTGCTCTTTTTTTCTGCGCTGCAATAATTGAATTGTGAAGTCTTATATCCTCAGCCGCCTCATCTTCTCTTCCGAGCATATATGCCAGAGCGACCATATTCTCTATTGTATCTGCCTTCGGATCCTTTTCAAACTCTCTTATACAATATTCTATATATTCTTCTTTCGTCATAATAAATATCCTTTATGTAAATATTATATTTAGATTATTGATATTATGCAACATATGTGATATACTTAAATCACTGAAAGGAAGGCACTATATGACATTCGTTACAAAACCCGAACTTGGCATCAGATACTGGCTCCAGGAATCAAAAAAGATGATAATCCTTGACCGAGGATATCAGATCGTAAGACCTGTATACTATAAAGATGAAGATTTTGCCTCTGCTAAACTTAAAGGAGTTCCCGTAGAGCAGAAACTCTTCATGCGCAAGCTCACCGGCTATGACCCCAAGGATCCAGGACTTTACGAGCTCGATATAATTAAATATAAATCAAAGAACGATCAGGGAACAGGCGTGGTATCCTATGACGAGACCTACATGGGTTATGTGGCCAAGAATGCCTTTTCTTCAGTTCCACTTAATTATATCACGGATTACTCTGTCATTGGGAATGTGTACGAAAATCCCGAGCTGCTTGAAATGGAACCATTCGTAGAACATCCAAAATCAGACGAGAAAATCTTAAATATATACATCAAGACAGAAGACGGTGGAAAATGGTCCTACAAGGCTATTTTCGGACCTCACAGCAAAGAAGAGAGCGGGTGTTTTACCGGAAAAAGCGATAAATTTACCCTGCTCTGGGGAACCGTCAAGGCTCTGACTGATATGAAGGAAACAAAAACTCCAGTAGTCTTGCACACCGCTTCTAAAACCTTTACAGATCTACTGAATTCTGATAAACTCAAGTTACTCAACGAAAGTGGATGGACTATAAATGGAAAGAGACCTCCCATGGTTGAGGGATACAAGCGGCTTTATAAAGAGATGGTAAGATTCACAAATCTTAAAGGAGCTGTTTTATAACATAGGCGACAACAGGGTCCTCCCCCTGTTTCGATTAGCAAAAATTATAATACGATTAGGAAAAGGAGCAGAAATGCTCTTTTTCCTTTTTTAAAACAAAAGTGACACCCTGGAATCGGTGCCACTAATGCATTAATTTAAAGGCTCATCTAAGGAGCTGCTCCTCTTTGTATGACGAAGGTTAAAGGAAGGAACTCCGTTATACGCCCGCCGGCCTTTTTCTAAGCGGGATATATAGTACCCAGGAGCCAAATGAAAAAACTCCAGGACCCATATCGATGTGTTTTTTACCACCATGTTATAGCGTAGTTTCTAAAATACCTTATGACTGCAGTAAGAATGAATATAGATATGATCCCTGCAATCGCAATCAGATAATACTGCTTTACAGCGGTTTTTATAGCATCTTCATGCACTACCAAAGGGTCGTTTGACACAATATAGGTATGCGTGATGATCACAGAACCATCTTCTGCTGTTTCCCCTTCTTCAAGTACGTCAAGATCAACTCTTTTGTATATCTTCCCGTCTTTTTCTATTGTCTCCGGAAGATTAGCTATCATCTCAGCCAGTTCTTCCTCAGAATCTGCTTCCAGATCATATACAATACTGATCGTTTCTTCTGTTTCGGTTACCTCTTTTGTTTCAAGAGTACATCCGGAAAGAAGCAGAGCTGTAGATAAGATGAGAAACAGTATTAAGTTTTTACCTATATTTCTCGATTTCATCTTCGTATTTAGTAACTTTTTGCTAAGAACTTGGTTTATAAGATTTTTCATTGGGGAGAACCAAAGGGTCCTCCCCTTTTAGATTTAGTTACTTTTTACCGCTTCTGATATCGTTGTAGTCTCTTACGTCCTTATCCTTTTTCTTTTTTGCAAGGAGTACTACAAGTGCGATAACTGCTGCAAGTCCAACTCCGCCGATGGCTATGGTTCCCGGAGTAAGGGTTCTTGTCTTTGTGTCCTTTTCCTGACCTTCAAATCCAACCTTAACGGTTGCCTTGGCCTTAACTTTGTACAAAGTCTTGCCCTCCTCTACGCCGTTGTCATAATGGATCTCAGCTTCATAGATGTATTCATAAGGTCCATCTACTGCCTCTTCATAGGATGCGTGGAAGTAGGTGCCGTCTTCAGTATAGGTACCTGTATACTCAGCTACTCTATACTCTTTGCCGTTCTGCTCAACAGTCTCACCTGTCCACTTGCCGCCTGTCAGCTTATAGACTTTTGGGTCAAGCTTGTTAAGCTCAAGGATCTTTGTCTCGTATCCTTCGAAGCAAGGAGATGCTACAGATACAACAACGATAGAGTCGTCAGCAAGTTTTACTTCTTCAAAGTCCTCAAGGAAATACCCTTTAACAACTATGTCATGGACCTTATGGCCCTGCATCTCTGTAAGACTTTTTAGAGGCATTGTTACCTCTATCTCTCTGTCTCCTACTTTGACCTTTGTTGTCATAGATCTAGGAGCGTCAGAAGCCTTCTCATAATCTGCGCTTGCGTAAACTCTTACACGCTTTACTTCTTTCCAGTTTACATCGTCAAGAGTTGCTGTAAGGCCATTCTCGTCTGTAAGGTAGGTTGTAATCTCGTCTTTGGAAAGGAGATCTGTAACTACCTTGACATTAGATTTTCCCGTAGTCTGGTCAACAATCTCGTAATCAACTGATATGATTTCGTAATTTGTTATACCCATCTCAGCAAGTTTTGCCTTGATAGCTTCTTCGTCTTGCTTTGTGTAAGACTCATAGACAATCTCTACAGTCTGCGTATCCGCACCTGTAGTTGTTGTGCTTGCAAAGGAAGGTGTTGCCGAACCGAGAAGAACGGCAAACATGAGTATATAAACGATCCAAGTAGCGTCCTTAACCTTCTTTTCTCTTGCGTACTTTGGAAGTGTCAGGCCTCCGCAGAGGAATGCAAGTGAAAGAACGATTGCGATCCAAAGATACGGGTTGATGTGCTCACCTGTATCAGCGGAGATGCCGACATCCCACTTATAGTCAGGATTTACGTCAGGATCATCGAAGTTGGCATCACCGTAGATATGTTCGTTTTCAATGGTGAAGTTAACAGTATCACCGTCTTCAACGATGGTCACGCCATATTCTGTAACGTCTACATAGAAGTGATGTGGCGCTTCTGCCTCTACAAGTACATAGCTTCCCTGTGGAAGTTCTACATAAGTGTATACTCCGATTTCAGTTTCGGTAAGAGTTCCGAAGAGCTCTTCTCCCTCATCTACTGTGCCATTCTTGTTGTCGTCTTTATATAGTTCGAAGACTGCTCCTGAAAGGAATCTTTCAGGATTGAGTGCATCAACTTTATGAACTGTGACAGATCCGAGGATCTGCTTGTTTGTAATGGTTGCTTCCTGGGTAATGTCAAGGTACTCTGGAGTAATAGCACCATCGTAACCTACCTTCCCAACGATTACAGCATTACCTGTTGCGATCTGCTGCCCTCCGATTGTGATCGTTCCGGAATCAAGGATATAGCCGTCTGCTGCTTTGGTCTCCTGAATCGTGAACCAACCGACAGGCATGGTCTCATTTCCACCATCGGTAAAGTATAAATCATCACTTAGAGAATCAACAATATAATCTATTGTTAATGAAGTATCATATACTGTTTTGCCCTCAGCGTTAACTCTTTCTTTAACTTCAATAACCCATGTTCTATCTGCAGAAAGTGCAGCAAGAGAATCTATCGTCTGCTCTTCATCTGGGCTAATAGCATAATACTTGATCGTAAACTGAGTACCTGCAAGAGAAGTGGTATTTGTCACTGGGTTTGCAGTTTGTTTTGCGATAGTTATGGTAAGAGGGTCGTTGATCGGGTTTTCAACAGATTCTACAACCGCTGCCGCTGAACCTGATCCGTTCGGTGTTACCTGATAGACCTTTTCGTCAATGAGGAAGCCCTTTGGTGCAGAGATCTCTTTTACATAGTATGTCTGTCCCGGCTGAAGTCCTTCAACAATAGAACCTTGACCGTTTTCATCTGTTGTGATCGTACCGATTTGGTTAGATACGGTACCGGCTGCAACATCACCTTCTGTGTAAACACCATATACAGCTCCTGCGAGTGTATAGTTAGGGTTGTTTGAAGTGCAGTCAGGGTTGGCTGAAGTTTTACTGATCTTGACTTCGCCTTGGGTTGAAGCTAGGTAAAGATAGGACTTTGCCTCATAAGTGGGAGCACCCATAGATATGATCTGGTCCTGATTCGAGTTACTTTGCGAGAAAGTTCCGTCATGTGTTAGGACCAGAACAGAACTGGCTGCACCCTCTGTCTTGAATGTGATCTTGACATCTTCGTCAATGGGAACAGAAGAAGTAAATGTTATAGTATTGCCATTTACTTCGGCGGAAAGTCCTGGCACATTGATCTGTATATCATATGAGGATATTACCTCGTTTGTATCCGTAAGAGAAAGAGTGTACACATCTCCGTCCTTAACGAGCTGATATGTATTGTCATCTGTTTGTGTTTCATCCCATGTAGAGAATGATGGACACTTAAGTGCTGCTTTTACCTTTTTCTCGATCTGTGCATAATGGCTTCTTGCCTGACTTTCTACAGCACATCCATTCATGCAGTCAGATACCTTTCCGTATCCTGCAGGAGTAATATGTTCGAAATCTGCGGTTCTTTCACCGACAATGCACTCCCAAACAAGGACCTGGGTTGCAACGATCTTTCCATAGGTATCATACATTCCGGCATTCTGGAACTGATCTGTTGACGTGAATCTGCCATTATAACCGTTGCCCATTACATATGAGAGAATGGTTATGAGCTCATCCTTTGTCAGTTTTGCTCCGGCGTCAGAAGTTTGCCTTCCTATGACATAGTCGATGTAACCTGACCCTTGAGCCCACATCTGCTGCTGGTTAACATAGCTGTTCTGCGGCCAGGCAATACCTGGTTCTATGCAGTAGCTTACGATTCCGCCGCCATTTCCAACTACAGACCCGTCTCTGGTAATCATGAAACAATAGAGATTGTTGCCGGAATCTGCAATATGCCATCCATTAACGAGCTTTGATACGCCGTTGTATCCGCCGCCACTGGTTGCCACCAAATTCGGCTGTTTAACATAGATCTCGCCACTTCCGTCTATCCATGAAATAGAACCAGTGGCTCCGGTGTGATAGTCTGCAAATACTGCCTGAGCAAATGAGAACATCAGCAGTATTGCAAGAAGTATCGATAAATACTTTTTTGATACTTTGCTTTTCATCTTTTCCTTCCTTTGCTTAATGTGTGTGATTAGTTGGTGTATGTTAAATAATTAAAAACCAAATTCCCAGGAATAGTACGCTGTTATCTTGTCGTAGCTGTACATTCCGCAGCCTGTGCACTTGTAATACTTGATCACATCTTCGTTATACGGTTCCTGATCCCAAACCCAGACGTCTTCGTAGACCGCATCGTGATGAGTGTAGTCGATGACGACCCATACAACGGAGTAATTCCCGCCACCATGAGCATCTACACAGTGGTGTGCAGCCTCCGTACTTGTATTAAATAACTCTCCGCATGCATTACATTTTACTTTTTCACCATATATCGGCTCGTCCCAAGCCTGCTGGGTCATTCTGTTCTCATAGTGTCCTACACCGGGATGAGATACTGATACGATATACGGGTCCCATGTATGAGTATGTACCGGCTGTGGGGGTGGTGTTGGAGTTGTACTTCCTCCGCCTCCTCCACCGGATCCACCGCTACCTCCGGAACCACCGGAACCGCCTGAGCCGCCGCTTCCACCTGAGCCACCGGATGATCCGCCGGAACCGCCGGAACCTCCACTTCCGCCGGAGCCACCAGATCCGCTTGGACCTCCTGAGCCTCCAGGATTAGTATTTCCGCCCGGTGTGGTACCGCCCTGGTTCTCATCACCCTGATTTTCTTTCTCCTTCTCTTTTGCCTTTTCCTCGTCGAGCTGAGCTTTGGCTGCAAGAAGAAGGTCAGGGATGCTTCCCTTGATGTCCTCGGTAAACTCTGTTACATCCGAATCACCTGCAAAGCCTTTGACCCTTTCTCTTTCCATTTCGGATCCACCAAGGAGATTCGCAAAGAATACCTTGCTGTAGTCAATGGTATCCATGCCGGCAAACTGCCACTGTCCTTCAGTATCCTGCTCGAAATACATATTGACTTCAGCCTTAAGATCGTCAGCTTTTTTTATTTGTTTCTTGACTTCCTCAAGGAGAGCTTTGAAATAAAGATCTTCGATCTCTTTATCGGAAAGGCGGATGCTTTCTGTCTCACCTGTAAGAACTGAAACGGCATCAGCATCTATAAGAAGTGCTTCCAGGTAAGCTTTTCTCTGTGCATAGCTTTCCTGCTCTTCTTCTGTGAGAGTGATCTTATCCTTATCGGCCTTGCCTTCGTTTACTTTACCTGTAAGAATGTCATCGACATTTTCTATAGCCCTCTGCAGCACCTCCTTCGTAAGAAGATCTGCTGCAGTAATGCTCTTTTCTTCTTTGTCTTTGTCCGGCAGGCTGCTGTTGAAGTTAATGACAGAAGCTCCCAAAGAAGACCTAAGGCCGTTTAGGGTCTCCCTTGCCTTGATAGCCATCTCAACTGTCGCTGCAGCATCGATGGGTACATGTT
This sequence comes from uncultured Oscillospiraceae bacterium, assembly GCA_964485605.1. Lineage (GTDB taxonomy): Bacteria > Bacillota > Clostridia > Peptostreptococcales > Anaerovoracaceae > RUG13409. The sequence continues at coordinate 61,582 of CAZALQ010000001.1, read as the reverse complement.
CTAAGTTCTTACCTGTAATGGTAAAGGAAACCGTTACCCTCTTTCCGTCTTCTGAAAGAGTTGCTGCTCCGACCTTATACTTAAGCTTTTCGGATGTGACATCGATGATATCTTTGTATGCGTCGAGCTTACTGTTCTTTGCTTCTTCTTTGTAGAACCAGTTAGCTCTTGTCTCAAGAGGCGAGTTCTTTCCAAGTTCCAGGTATTCCTCAAGCGTTTTTGCCTCAAGAAGCTCCTTGGCCATATCGGTGCAGACTTCCTCAGGTGTACTTGCATCAGGATTTAGCCACTTATCAAGATACCCTTGAGTATATGCGTAGTAGCCACCAGCTCCTAAGACAAGCAAAAGTATGAGAAGAATTATCCAGCCTTTGCCCTTCTTCTTTGGAGGCTCTTCCGCGCTATCTTCTGATTCCTCTGTAGCATTCTCAGATGTGTCACTGCTTACTTCTTCAGTCATCTTTTCTTCTGGTTCATGATCTTCTGGCGCCTGGGCGGGCTCATAGGAACGCTCAATCTTTGAATCTGTAGATAAAATCTCTTCGGTCTTATCTGTGTTTTCTGACTCAGTGATGTTATCTGTAGATTCAGGTTTTACAACCTCTTCAGGGGTGATCTTTTCTTCGGATCCGGCTGCTACAGCTTCTTCGATTTTTTTTACTTCTTCAGTTTCTATCTTTTTCTTTTTCGGCATGTATCTCACTTCCCCTTGTCTGTCACAAATGAATAGTTATTTTCTAATTTAGCAATACCCCGGTTTGGTTTTTATAGTCATCTCCAAATATGATATTTATATACTCGAATGTTATCTATATCGCCTAAAATGATGTTATATTTAACATCTTATTCCCATTATGTTTTATATGCATATATTTAATAAATGTATCCCTAAATCTGTAAAATTTTTAATATCAGATAATTGTTGTTACTTTTCGTATTTCTTTTCTACTTTTAGGAATCCGGATATTTCGTAGATGCCCAGTTTGAAGTGTACTTCCTGCACTCCCTCGTCAAGAGACAAAAACGGAAGAACCCCAAAGTCGGCGGTCTGTTCATCTTTATTTATAGTTTTTCTTGGAAGAGAATCAAAAACGCCCAGATCCTCTTCTCTGTCTTCTTCATCAAAGAGAACACCTTCATACTCTGCTTCATTTACATCTAATTTAGCACCACCAAGTACAGAAGTTAGGCCTTTTCCAGCTGGTGTAATACCTTTAGGTTCATGATGTTTTTTCTCAAGTTTCTTTGGTTTCCTCGGGACCATCACGCGTTCTTCAGGCACTTTGCTTTCCGAAGGTTCATCCTTTGAACCAGATTCCAAAACATCTTTAAAAACCACCTCAGCTGCAATGCTTTTGTCATTCTCGTCAGTAATCTCCGGTTCTAAATCTTCATCCTCAGCAATAAAGGAATCTGCATCTTCAATATTTTGCAGGACTACAGGCTCGACCATGAACTCTGAGAACACATTAGGTCTTTTAGGCTTGATTTCGATTTGCCCGGGGATAGGTTCATTGTCCTCTTGTTTTGGGATAATACCTTTGCTTCTTTTAATATCGTTTATCGTGATTCCCATATTAATTGCCTCCCTTATAGTAGAATAGTCCTGAACTGTTTACAAAGTAGTAGCCTTCTTCCAGATTGTCAGGAAGGTTAATGATAAAGTATCCGTCCTTTGTCATAGTATACGGATTATCAAGTAGATTTACTTCCGCTGACTGGAAGACCTTCGCGTCAGCCTTTACGGTAATCGTCTGATACTTAGTTCCTATATAGAAGTCAAAAATATAATGCTTCCCTTCATCCAAGCCAAGTATCATTTCAAGATTATTATCTACATTTTCAAGTGGTAGTTTTTCAGATCCGTTTATAGATAAAACCGTATAAGATCGTTCGGAACTATATCCTTGAATCTTTGCCGCATCTGAAGTGCTAAGTGGATCAGACGGTATAATATACATCTTTCCTGCTGTGTCAGTAAAAATATGCATCCCTACTGTAGGCCCTAGAAAGGAATACTTCTCAAGAGTTACAGTCTGAGGCACTGTGTTTGACGAGTTCCCAAGGATAACAAGTTTTTTGCTTCCAGACAGAACTGGAATAAGGGATGATACATTTATGCTGTTATCTGTATACCAAAGGTACCTTGTTGGATCCGATTCCTTTGCGATCCTTGAAAAGCCGGAAAAGGCTGATGCAAGCGGGGTGAAGGTAAGGTCTTCGTTAAGAACAAAGAACCCTTCGCGTCCTTTAAGGTCGTATTGGCCTACCTGCTCTGATGTAAGATACAGCATAGACCCGTCATCGGAGATGACAGGTTCCTTCTTTCCACAGGAGCTAAAGACAATGCAGCTAGCGATAATTAAAAAAACAGACAAAACTCTTTTCACAAATCCGCTCCTTTACTTCTCATAGATGACCCAGTATCCTTCTGGTGCATATTCTTTGACATTATATAATCTGGCATCGTAACTGAGGTAATCCTCCTTGATTTCATCAGCACACAATCCGACGCCTTCTGTACAAAAAATTTCATAAAGAATAAACGATTTATTTATCTCTTCTCCTGATGAATTAATATATGTGCCCAACACACACATAGATCTCAGCTCTTCTCCATATTTAGGTGCATATATTCCTGAAACATCAAACCGACTGCATTCTGTTTCCTTTTCTATATATTCCTTTGCATATTCTGCAATATTATTGGGTAGCACATCGACTGAATTCACAGGAGAATAATAATTATTAACTGTGTATGAGTATGGTATAAACTCGACACCAATCAGATCCCAGACTTCATCATAAAAAGCCTTTACTTGTTTGTCGGTTTCATATGCTTCGAAATCATTATCCTCTGTTAGTTTTACCGTTATAACATCACCGTTATATGCCCTCGTAAAAACATTTACTCCATCTGTTTCCGCCCTTTTTCCTTCTATCTCATGAAAATTCTCAATACTAACTACTGATCCTCTTCCTTCTATCTCGATGATCACGTCATAAAAATTCCCAAGGCTTGGATATTCTATGTCATACTTATAACCTGTCTTTTTTTCCGCCTTTTTGATGATCTTCTTAATCCATTCCTCCCCGCCTAGACTCTTTTGAAGATCTGCAATCATAATTCCTGGATACTCCTCTGCATACCCTTCAACGGGATATCCTTCTGCCGGTCCCCAGCGATCATATTCTGAGTGTATTATCACATATGGTCCCAGATCTACAACTTTGCGAGATGATCCACATGAAGTAAGCATTCCTAAAAGCATGGCTATAACCAGTAAAAGCGAGAACAAATAAGACAATCTATTCTTTCTCATCATTTTCCTCCTCATCTAATACAGGCATGCCTAGTGAATATTTACCTTTGTGTGACCTGTACCTGAATTTAAGCATAAGGTGCTCTGTTATGGATCTTCCATCTATGCCTGCAACAAAGAATATTGCAGCAGCAAAAGCCATGACGAAAGCAACAACAACAGATAGTTTATCCGAAAGGAAAAACAAAACTTTTTTTAAAATAAAGAACGCAAGAATGAATGCCAAAAGAGCCTCGATAGCGTTTCTTGTTTTGATTCTGCCTCCAAAAAGACCGCCTCCACTTTCGATATTTTGAAATATCGGATAACTGAAATCCCGTTTCATCTATATTTCCTCTCTTAATATAATCTTATGATCTCTGACTCGTTTTTTACTACATAAGGCAGTGGATCCGTCCAGTTTTTAAGGACCGGGTCCCAGAGCATGAAATGAAGATGTGCTCCAGTTGTCCAGGCTCCCGTGTTTCCCGAAAGAGCTACAACTTCTCCTCTTTGCACCCTTTGTCCCTCATGGGCCACGAAAGAAGAAAGATGCATAAACTCTGCTGCCCATCCGTTGTCAAACTGTATATACATAAAGTTACCTCCGGCATAGTCGTATCCTGTAGATATGACTATACCAGCCTCCGGTGACACTACCTGTGATCCGGCAGGGCAGCTTATATCTATGGCATTATGAAACCCTGCATAAAGTCCTGTCCTATAACCAAAAGGACATGTGACATATCTACTTGTTGGCATTGGCCACTCAAATGCCCCGGAAAAATCAGAATTAATTATGACTCCACTTCCAATTCCTGAATTATATAAAAGCGCGGAGGTCGTTCTCGTCATCTGGTTGACTGCGTCAAGGTTAGTTATATAGTCAGTCCCAACAGGGACCATCTTCTTTGTATTTCCTTCTTCTACTTCTTCCCATTGACAGGAGTTTACGTAGATATCGTTAAGGTTAAGCTCAAATGCCTCAAGTGCGACTGAATAGAAGCTTCTTTCTTTAAGAACCGGATTGCAGTATTTTGTAATATGCTCTATCTGTTCTATCTTGGTATAGTAGCGTTCTCTAGCCTCGTCCCAGACTTCCGTATAGACGGTCTCATATTCTATATGCTCGTAGACATGAACCTCATTACCGTCCCTATCATAATCGAGCGAATAAAAGGCTCCCTTATATGCAGCAAGTTTGTTTTCTAATGTCTTTATATAATTAATTCCTCCGTTGTTAATAACGAGGCCTTTAACTTCTTCTCCTTTGTTGTTATAAAAAACCGACTTTTCATAAGCGCCTATCGGATAATAATAAACCCCTGGCGTTGGACCCGGTTCTGGCGGAACCGTTATCGGTGTGTCTTCTCTTGTCAGCTGCCCGTTACCTATAGATACAGAGAATGCGGACAAGAGCTTAAGATCTGATCCTGACTGGATAACTGTTACAGATGAGAACTGAGAATGGAGCCTTTCTATCTTATCTATATTTTTAATGCCTAGAATGTAATTCACACTGCTACGATATGAAGGCCACATATCTTCTGTTCCAATGAGATAGAAGATCGCATCTTCTGACGCATATCTGCCAAGACCGTTGTAAGTCTTCTCGTCAGCTATATTAGAACCCTTTAGAATCGTTACAGAGTTTCCTTCCGAATCGGTAATTTTGAATCTGCTTCCAACAGGGCCAAAATAGGAAGGCATGGCCGCTATATAGTCTGCACTTGATGACACTCCTGTGGCAAAGATAAAAAGTCCTCTTGTCGTTTTTGAAAACCTGTTAGGGACCTTTGTTATATCGCTATGTACCGGATAATCTTCCTGAGGCCTTGCACATATATTTCTCTTCTGCTCATTCAGTGCATCAGGGATCTTTACCTCTTCTATTACATCGTCTAAGTTCTGGTCTGCTTCATCTGCATAGGTGATCACTGTCTCGGTGTTAAGAAAGCTCATTGACATATCGAAATCAAGATCATTTATATAACAGATCCTTCTCAGTTCTTCTATGCAAGCATCATAATCTTTCTTTTGCCTTGCTCTTATAACTGAGGTGAGCTCCTCTATATTATTGATTGAGGTATTCTTATCTGTAATAAGGCCACTTAACTTCTCTACCCTTACTCCTCTTGGTATAATAGGGATCGATCCCCCAAGAACGCCGTTTGCTGTCTGAGCAACTATGACTACAAGGAGAAACAGAGCAATCACACCAATAAAAATTGCGAAGTACTTGGGAGGGATCAATGATTTCAAAACGCTTCCTGTTGCGTTTCCTATACCTGATAATACTTTTTTTGCAGATCTTTCGCCTTCTTCTACCGATCCATACATTTTGTCATCCGGCATATACATCTCCCTCCTTTCCTTTGTTAAATCTGTTTTTTTATTTCTACTTACTTCTTATTTCTATTACCGATTCCGGGGTTTTGTGATTTTATGTTTTTTCTCATGGAACTTTGAAGATCCTTGGAGCCCGCATAGTCCTGTGCAGAATATCTCTCGACAATATCATATGCATTGGCTGCTATCCTTGTTCTGAGACTACCTTCATCGAATTCTTTCTCCGGACTTGGTATGATCATCTCTAGTGAGGCTCCGTTTCTCGTTTCACCCATAGATACTACGGATATATCCTCTATGCCCTTATATTCACTGAGCGCCGAATACCCTGAATTGCAAAAGACTCTTTCTACGTTGCCACCCTTGTCGAGCTGTATAATGTTGCCTGTATACTGGCCTTCGCTATCTGTCTGCGCAGTAAGGACAGCATCTCTTGAGATTCCGAGAGTCTGCCTTGCGTCATTGATCCAGTCAAGGTTCATCTTTACATCATCTTGGATCATCTCTTTTGTCGCAGCCATATAATAAGGATCTCCATGCTCGCTGATGCCGGTCCTTATGGATCCGCCTCCATCTGCAGGTGTCCAGCTCTCGTTGTATATAGCCGCAACTGCTTGATTTTCCATATCTCTAAATTCTACTTTTCCATCCGATGCAACAGTATTTGACATTTCTGAACCACTTAGCTGATTCTTGATTGCATCTGAATGTAGATCTGTCCCTGTATATTTTGCAAGATCTACTGCATCCTTTCCTCTTGCCTCCTGTCCTCTTAAGGAACTATCGGGACCCATGAAAGAATATTTTGCTTCAGGCTTAAGTTCTCCTGTTTCCGGATTTCTATTGGCAGGATTTGAAGAAACAGAATCTTTTGGAAGCGTCATACTCGCTGGATCTCCCTTCATTCCGGAAGAAACTTCTGAATCAATTTTGTTGGATTTGACTCCGCTGCTTATACGGCCCCCAAGCCTTGCAGCCGCCGACACTCCCCTTTCTACCAATCTTGCGACTGTGGCAGTTCCCGCCACACCACCTAGAATCGAGCCCCCAAGTCCGCCTCCAGACTGAGGGGTTGCAATGCCAAGTTCTCTTACATACTTATCCACATTTGTGCCTATATAAAGCCATCCTATAAGTAGGGCCATCTTTATAATAAAGTCCGAAAGATTTGCAAAATATGCTTGGCTCTCATATTCAATTACCTCGTATTCGGTCGAAACAAATGCCGGGAACGAGTAATTTGCAGAAAACACCTTCCCAAATCCTGTTACAAAAATCTTGAGGAAAAACAGATCCAGTATCATGAGCAGCGATGTCGACATAATTGACTGGATATAGCTTGAAAATGCCCTGCTTTGTCCTTTAGTAACGTAGGTTGCGCATCCAAGTGGTGCTAAATAGAAGAATGCCCCTAAAAGGATGTATCTTGAGTAAAACTCAAAAAGCATTCTGATGAACTGTGTAAGAAGAGCAAACATAAATGTAAGAACTATGATAGTCTTCGCTATCCCCATGTGGTCCCCATACGTATCGGCAAACATGGAAGTTTCCCAACCGCTTGCTATCGTTACCTCATCACTGCTAAACCCCATAACTATTCCAAGTTCCTGGCATGCATTTTTGATTGCAGTTTCAAATAAAATGAACAAGGGATACGAGGAAACTACCAAAATTAGAGAAACCGCAAGATTTGAAGCCGTCTTCATTGGACTCATCAATTCTCTGTCATTATCAACTGATGGCATCAAAACCTGAAACCATTTTATTAAAGCAATGACTACAGCAATCCCTGCTCCCATGACAAGAAAAACTTGTGGCCAGTCTCCCATGGGAAAAACCTGGTCAAAGAATCCAGTGACACCTTCTTCTGGAGAATACCCTATATCGAAGTTTACTGAAGTAAATGCAGATAAAAGAACATTCATGATATCTACGATCCACTTTAGCACTACTTCTACTATTTCTTCCAATATCCAAGTCATGATTTACTATTGCTCCGTTTTAAAAAGCACAAAAGGGCACGTCCAAAATATAATGACGTCGCCCTTATATAATAGAAATTACTTATGCAAGAAGTCCGTCTACAAACCCAAAGATAAGGGTTACACCTACAACGCATGCGTATGCGATAAGGATTGTCTTAACTCTCTTCCATCCTTCTTTTGAGTCTCCTCCCGGAAGGATAAAGTTGAATATAAGCGTGATAAGGAATGACACCCCTGCTATAACGCTGGCGATTGCAATAATGTCTCCCCTGAGTTCAAGGAGCTTTTCAGCTATTCTTCTTAGAGTGTCGTTCTTGATATTCGGCGTGAGTGCGAATGTCATCATTGTGGTTAAAAGTTCTTTCATTTTTTCTTATTCCTTTCGTATTAAGTGTTGATGATTATTTGTTCCTTTATATGTAATTGCAAAACAAAAGAGATAGGCCTTAAGTTTTGACCTATCTCTGTTATCTGCACATAGTAGGCAAAACCGAACATTCTATTCAGTATTGGAGAATTTCATGTTACAATTTTGCACTGATTTTTAACAAATGATTTAGCGGGGGCGCCAATAAGATCGCCTGCTATCGTTAAGTATAAAGCAGCTACGCCTCACTTGTCAAAACTTTTTTTAGTCTCTGTATTCTTTTTTGTGTCGTTTTATAGATAAGACCAAGTTCCCTGCATGCCTTTGCAAGGGTGATCTTTTCCTCCTGAGAATAGATCATTGCTCTGGCTTCTGAGCAGACACCTAGTTCTTCTGCCTTTTTTAAAACCTCCTCTTTTAGAGCTGTATATGAGAGCATGTCAGATACTGTCTTCCCGGGAAGCTTGTCAAGAAGAGAAATCCCTTCTTCTGTCTCGATTGATATAGCGCTGCTATGTGCATATCTTTTGCTCCCGGATTCCTTCCTAACAAGTCCAATAATATGCCTCTTTATACTTATGACTGCAAGTGTAGAGAAGGCTCCTTTTTTGCTGTCATATGCCATAGCTGCGTTGCAAAGAGCAAGGCAACCTTCCTGGAATAAATCCTCATAGGTAAGCCTATCATTTTTTCTTAAGAGTTCTCTTACGTTGAGGAGCGAAAGCGTGTATCCTACAAGCCCGAGGTTTTCTTCTATAAGTTTTTCCTTATCTATAGTTTTCATTGGCATCTCCCTTAAGGGTTTATCATAGATAAAACCTTTCTCTGTTTTATCTATAACACTTAATAAAAGAAATGTCAATAATCTAAATATATTATTTAGATAAAATACATTTATAAGTCACTCCAATTCTTAGGGTCTATGGCCTCGAAGTTCGGAGTCACGTGCTGAATATATCCCCTTGCCTGTCCTGTTTCCGGTATCGACTCAGAGATCTTGATCTTAACTTCATCTCCAATCTTTACGTTTATAGATAGCCTGTCGTCAAGGTAACATGCAATTTGAAGACATCCACGGTACAGTACATAATATCTGACTTTTCCTTTCAGATCCATTTCTCTGTCTATTACAGTCCCGAATACGATCTGATTTTTCCTGAGTTTTTCTGCAGCGTCCTGTTGAGGGGTTTTCCCTGTATTAAGGTCGATCTTTGAAAGAGCAGCCTTTAGGAAATGGCCTTTTTCGTCTCTTGTTATACTTTTTATAAGCAGCTTTATATATTGACCAGGTCTATATTTCCCTGTGAGGTTAATTCGCTGAATATATTCCAGTTCACATTTAGGAACAAAGAATTCATATCCATAAATATCTACATAGATGCCATAAGGAAGTACCGCCATGATCTCACATGTAATAGTCCTTCCCTCTCTTATGAGATATTCTCCTTTATGTGCCCCGATTCCTACGACTCTTTGCCACATTATTTTATCTTTTTCTGCAGCCTTGACTCTCGATCCGAGTATGTATCCACCTTCATCCTCGTCAACATCGGTCACTGTAAAGTTAAAGTGTGTTCCTGCTCTTTTTTCGATGTATGTCCTTATTTCTCTGTCGGACATCTTCTTAGGATCAACAGTCTCGCATGCATTATCATTCGCCCTATTGGCGTTCTCTGATGCAAGTCTTTTAACGACTTCAGATCTAACTTCCAGGACATACTCTTCGAAAGGAACAAGGATCTCTCTTTGTGCTTCACCATAGCTTGCATGAATGACGAAGAATGCTTCTCCTTCATCTGCGAGCATCTTTTCATATCCTGTGATAACTGCCTTAAGCGGTGAACTGTCAGGCCTTGCATAGTTATCTCTAAGTTCTCTTTCTGCACGCTCTTCCGGAGATAAAAGCTCCTCTTCCGAGATAAGACCAACCGTGCTGAGTTCATAGTCATCGCCATATTGCTTTGTAAAACCAGAGACTTCTGTTTTAGCCGTTTTATACTGCTCGATCTTGCTTGGCTTACTTATGTCTGCAAGGACCAGCTTGTCGATAATAACAGGAATAGTATCTGAGTCTTTGACATCAGCTCTGCCTGGAAACTTATCGGCTTCTTCTAGAAGCTGCTTTTTCTTCATCTTTTCAAGTTTAGCTCTATACATATCTTAATAATCCTTTCTACCAATCATAATCGTCAAACACAGCGCTTGCCTTTTTGTCACGTTCATCTATATCTCCTAAAGCAGCGTCATACCCCTCGTTCTCATCTATATCTTCTTCACGGTCTTCTGTCAGCTCTTTAACCAGTGACTGCAGAGGAACTTCATCTTCTCTTTCGAAATCCTTAAAAGACCTTTTACTTACTACCCTTTTTCTTTTTTTGATTTCAGGTTCATCTTCAAAGAGAATGTGCTCTATCACTTTCTTGAAACGGTTTTCCTCTTTTTCTTCCTCCGGTATCTCCTCCGGCAGATCATAGTTTTCAAAGTACCGGATCCTCATTACCTTTTCGCCAGGATCATAACCTCTTCCCACTATCTGATTCCTTTGGGATGAGAGTTCTCTAAGTCTCCAGGCGGGTATATGTATAGTAGGGTCCACATCTTCTAACACTCCTCCGTCGTCCGCTTCAAACCTGAGTCTGTAAAGAGGATGTCTCTTGCTATAGTACTTTTCAGCCATAAGAGGATTATGCTGCGTAACGAGGATAAGAATCTTGTTTACCGGGAACATGTCTCCTAAAAGTTCGGATGCCGAGTAGACAGGTCTTTCTCTTTCGGTTATTGTCTGTGTCTCTTCTGCAGAAGAAAGGAATCTTGTAAAGATGTTCCTTGTTCTTCTTTGGGACTGTTCTATAACCGTCATATTACCGCATAATTTTTCAAATCTTTCAGCTGTGGGAACATCACCGGTGCCTAACAGAAGTTTTATGGAGCAGTTATCGAGCATTGCTTCCCACTCCAGAGGTCTTTCCGGTGTGCTATATAAATCCTTCATCTGCGAAAGGTCTTGGAAGAACATCATTAAAGTGATCTTTCTTGACCTGAAAGTAGCAAGATACCTGCTTACATCCGGAATACGTCCGATATTCGGAAACTCCTCAAAGATAACTGTATATGACTTGTCAAGACCCTTTCCCCGTCTTTCCACATCAACGTATGTTTCAAGCTTGTGGAAGAGCATGGTTGTAAACATTGACAAAACACATGCCTGCGGGGATGGTCCATCCGGACATTCAAGATAGATCACAGCCTTCTCTGTCGCTATCCTGTCAAGATCTATTTCTGGTTCAGATAAAATCTTGCAAAGGGTCGGGTTGTTGAAGATATTCAGCTGAGTCGCAAGGGACACCTTTATTTGACCATGCTGGCTGTTTCCTTTCCAGTTGACATATGCACCCCTTATCTTATCCATATCTTTTTCATCGATCGTTTGCTCGACAAGGTTGATCAGATCTTCGTCCGAAAGTTTTAAAAGCTCATAAAGGGTGTAGAATGTCCGGAATTCTCCGGCCCCATTTTCCGGGAACCTCTTTGAGTACTTGTTTCCGCCTGATGTTACAGTGTATGTCTGCTTGAAGGATGCCACCCTTGTTACAAGCGTAAGGATAAAATCAAGAAAGTTCTCAGCTGATCTTTTCCAGAACAGATCCTGCTTCCCATCTCCGGTATTTGCAAGAATGACGTTTCTTATCATCTGGATAAGAGCATTAGCTTCTTCATCCGAAGCGTCTCTTATTGGCTTTAGTATATCGACGCCGTCAGAATGTTCACCGCGGTTAGTTATTATATTGAGAATGTGGATCTTATATCCATAATATCTGGCTGCGGCAACCGTATCTCTATAGATCTCCCCTTTAGGATCAGTTATGCAAAGAGGTCTTCCTTCCTTTAAAAACTGATAAATGTTAGGGAGTATTATGCCGGATGTCTTTCTTGTTCCTGAAGGTCCAAAGCCTATCAACATCTCGTTGGTCGGAGCTTTGTTGTAGTCGATGGGCTTGTCTGGGAGAGTGATTATAAGACCAGTCTCTTCATCGACACCAAGTATTAATCCTTCAAGATCCTTTTCATCCCTTAATTCGAATACGGTCTTAAGCTCTTCATTATCCATTGGGCGTCTTCTGCTTTTAGGAGATATGATATCGCCCCTCTTGTCAGGAATTCTCTTTCTCTTCCTAGCTAGTGCCCCGATAGCAAAGCCTAATACTAAGGATAATATCGTAATCAGGATGAATACGATCGGTGCGTCTCTTAGCATCTTTCCAGCTATCTTAAAAAGCCCGCTTACCCTTTCTGCATCCATCTGACCTATTATTTTCATTACATAAATTCCATACCAGATGTAAACCGACATTACCCATATAAGGACCGAAGATAGTATTCCTATGATCAGTTCAAAAGAAAGGAACCGTTTTGTTTCGCCGACGATTTTTTTAGAAGTAATTTTCATCTGAATTGTCTTCCTCTCTTTTATCGCTATAGATAAAATCTGTGACAGCCTTATCTGTAAGTATGATCGTATTTTTGGTTTCAGGATAGAATTCTGCGGCCAGTTCTTCTTGCCACTGATGAATGATAAGATATGCGCCGGATGTTGCTCCTGATGCCAAAAGGTTTTGCATCTTTCTTAGATCGCAATCTAGAAGCGAGTAAACTGGAACTCTGTCTATTTCTCCAATCCTATAGTCAATTGTGGTTTCAATATAATCTAGTCCTAAGACGGATTTAAGAATCTCTTCTTCTAAAGCTTTATCTAAGGCTAGAAGCAGCACGTTTCCATAATTTATATCAGTCGGAATCAGATAAGCGGTATTTCCCAAGGATATAGACTTATCTATTTGTGCTCCTAAACCAGTACTATTTAGACAGTCCTTTATTTCAGATACGTTTTCGAGAAGAAAAAAAGGATCACAGTCTGTTTGACTGCAGGGGGCACTGGTTCTTAAAGCTTCTCTTAAGTATGATAAGTAAGTTGCCTCTGACGAATGCTTCCAACCTTTTTTAATAGCAGGTGTGTAGTAAACAGGAAATAGTTTAACTCCCTTCACAAGCGCTCCTATAGAGGCTGTCCTGTTTATTTCTTTTAGAAAAAAGTACGCTTCTTCTTGAAACTTTTTAAGGATCACCCTTGAAGATATAAAATGCAGATTATTGTCTTCTTTATATCTTATATGCTCAAGAATTTCTTCCAATGTTCGAACACTTCCGTCCGCATTAAATACTGAATACCCTTCTTCTGATATCTTAGGGTCAGTCTTGCTCCATCCTTTTCGGTAATCAACTTCAAATGATGTCCTAATGAAATCGATATCACAGTATGGAAGGGATATAAGTTTAAGCATTCCGGCTGCCTTTAAAAAACGCTTCTCACGGTATGCAGAATTTCCTTTGTAAAGATGGATGTAGTTGCCTGCGGGATCTCCGGTCCTTTCAAGGAGATCTAGATGTGCAGCTAGTTCAGTCGCATATGAGCTTAGTGCTTCGTGTCCGCCTGGAACTGACAGCCTTAGGGATTTGTTTCTTTTTCCTGCTGCATCTACCTGCGTCTTTAGAAGAATACCCTGCTTTACGAGATTCCTTATTTGTAATCTCAAAAAATTAGTGTTATACGAAACCCCATCCATATAACACTTATAATCAATCTCACCTACCATTCCGATAGTTGCAAGTAAATCCTCTTTTATTGTTCCTACGATATAGTCCATTAAATGTGTTCTAAGTTAAATTTTTTTTATTGAAAATATTTAAACTTTATTCTTTTACTTCATTATCCTACAAAACAGCACATTTTCAAGGGTTTGAAGGTAAAAAACCTCCTACCATTTCCACAAGCATCATCAAAAGTAAAAATGGTAGGGGGTTTTGTTAGTTTTTAAAGTCTTCAAGATAGCCTTTCTCATACACATAAAGAAGAGTTTTATCTTCTTCTCCTATGAATCCTTCATGGACCAAGGTGATCGAAAGCACTGTATCATTTTTAATAATTAGACTTGACTGCAGACCATCAACTACTTTAGCTGAATCAAGATTATCCGCATCAGTCACCATTCCTTTCTCTATACTCTCTCTGCTGACACAATGTACAAAATGTACTACAGGATGATCAAGTTGGTTAATGGTGAAGCCCTCATCTTTTGCTTTTTTTACAAGCGAAATGACCTCGCTTTTTAGTACGTCTCCAAGGCCAAGGGTCTCTTTTTTCTTTCTTACTGACCTCATTGGCGGCAGTGTAAATAAATACGCTCTCTCAGAAAACACTTTCAGAGATCCAAGACTCGTTGCCGCCGGAAAGGACTGATCATCATTTTTTTCCCTGAGATAGATCGACAGTTCCCTAGATTTCAGATATAGTGTCTCCGCCTTTTTTAGAACCGCTATAATATTCTCCTTAACCTTATATGGTCTGTCTGTCTCAATACCGGTATAAAGATCACTTGCAGCGGAAAAGACATCCTCGCTCTTTTGCAGGATGTCTTTGGCTTCTGTTTTTATGTCGCTTTCTACTCGCAAGTTTTGCCCTCTTCCTTAGATACTATTGCATTACCTGTCCGGCCGTTAATAGACACTTTAGAGATATAGTACTCTCCGTTTGGAATGAGATATTCTTCTCCTTTTTCGTTTCTACGGTAAAGATCCTCCGTCCCGGAATTAACGAAAACAAAGACTGGGATATATCCACAATTTGAGTCTATACTTGTATTATACAAGGCAAGCTTTTCAGGGCCATCTGAACCGAAATACATAACTTGATATATATTTTCATCTCCCTCTATAATGAATGCATAATCAAACCCCTGCAGCAGGGTCTTTGCTACATTGAATCTCTTTCCATTAGCCATTGCACAGATGGTCTCAAAACAGGCTGTCCTTACGGAAGATAGAGAAACCCCTTTATATTTCATAACTATATCTTCGTTTGCATCATAAAACACATAATTATATGCTGTCACATCGCTTATAGTCTGAAGTGTATGCAGTTCGTATGGATTAAAGAATTTATCCAGGGCTTCTCTAGGCAGGGCATCAAAAGTTTCTATCAGATTTATCAATTCCTTGGCTCCATGTATCTGGAGAACTTCTCTTGACATCATTTTTTTCTATCCCTTTCTTCTTTGATCTTTTTCAGTTTCGCATTAAGTGATGCTGCATCAGTTGAATAAAGATACTTTTCTTTTTCTGAGGCAATCACCCTTATTGGAAGGTGGTTTTCGCCGGCACACAGAAGTGCTTGTCCTTTATCAAAAGACAGCAGCATCGAAGCCTCCTGATCTGAAAGATGCAGTCTTTCTTGTATCTCTTCTATTTCCGTAGATTGAACGCCAAGGAGGATCTGGGCATCTGAGTTATTAAGCACAGCTGTTGCTACTGCCTTTCCCGCGTTGAAAAAGTCACCGATACTTTGCGTTGCAAACACTCCGGCACCCCTATAACTTCTGATCGTTCTCCAAGTTTCTTCTACGAATGTAGCAACTTCGGGGGATCTATCATCAAGTAACCTCCACCCCTCATCAAGCGATACAATCTTTGCCTTCGTTTTATCCTCTTTTACTTTTCCCATAACGTATTCCAATACAATATACATCATAGGGGCCAGCATTCCGCTGTTGTTGTTGAAAGAGTCAAAACCAAACACAATATACTTGTTATCAAGGTCAACATTAGTTTGACCGTTCATCTCCCTATAAACGCCAGTAACAAACTGTGCAAAGACATCTCTAAACTTGGGCCTTAACATCTTCTTTTTGACCTCTTTTTCGATCTCTCTATATAAATCGGCGTAGGTCGGCATCATTTTTTTAACGTTTCGGTCTTTCTTTGTATAAATCGATCTGTTGTTGGTCGTTATGCCTTTATCGTTATATATCTTCTCCGTTATCCTGCCCATCGTCGCTGCTTCTTCATCAAGCATGTCCGGTATGAAGTACTTATAGAATATCTTCAACCTGCTTACCTTTTCTGACAGCCAAGATTTCTCATCGCCGGATCTTTCATAAAGAAGATCATTCGTCACCGAATCCATTGGAAATATATCAAAGGGGTTGACCCTGGTGATACTTGTAGGGCTTACGTTTACAAACGTCCCGCCAAGAGCATTGCATATAGGAATAAACTCTTCACTCTTGCTAGGTGTAAGAATGAAGTTCTGTACGCCAAGCATACGCTGTCTTGTTGTATACGCGGAAAGAGTAAATGTTTTTCCCGCACCGCTTTTCCCAAGAATAACAAGGTTTCCGTTAGTGTATCTTGGATCAAAACTGTTATATGTTATCAGTCCGTCTGCACCAGGAGCAAGACCAAGAACAACACCTTCCTTATCTGAAAGCGTGAGGGATGTAAAGGGATATGCCGCTCCAACAGCAGCTGTAGATACATTATGATGCATCACAGGTTTAAGTCTTGCATCCAGGTTCCCGCAGGGAGCTGCCGACATAAAGGCTTCTCTTTGAAGATATTTGGCGATCATGATCGTACAGTCATACTTGATAGCAATGTCTTCGAGTGCATCCAAAGCATATTTTAAGCCGCTTTTACTTGATGAGGAAACGGTGATAAGCGTATACATCTGGTACATATCCTGTGCTTCGGAATCACCAAGATTTCCTTTAAGAGCTTCCTGAAAGAAGCGTACGGATTCGTCGGCTGCCATTACGTCCATGTAGTTTTCATCATCCATCCTCGCTTCCGATGCTCTGGGAACTGTAAGCTTTTTCATCCACTTCAATTTTTCAAGGGACTCTTTCCTACTTAACTTTTCGTAAAAGACATCAACATCAAAGCCTATGCCAAGAGCTGATATATCATTGATCCAGGAAAAAGGTGAAATGCTTTTCGGATAGTTATTTGCCTCTATATAAAGGTGACAGTAGTACCTTGAGTTGACTGCCAAGTACTCCTCATCTACATCTATTATTGACCTTGGAGCAATAAGGTCTCTTATATCCATCAACGGCAGATCCTCATCCCCCTCTATACCATAGACCGTTTTATAGTCTTTTCGGATCCTTGCATATCTGGTATTAAGAGGCCTGCTGAACATGAAATCCCTGTTGAAGTAGTTGTAGAGTAGTGAAGTTACATCAATAAATGGATCTTCAAACTCCTTTACAGGGTTCCCCATTTCCTTAAAGTATGATCTGACAATCTCCTTTGAATTCTCGATATCAAGCAAGATCTGTTCAAGTGGAGTGCTGCTGTCTGTCCCTTTTCTCGTTTTAGGATCGTAATCAAAAATCAAATAAAACCTTTTGTCTATAGCGTTTCCTGAAGAAACCTGCTTAACAAAGTCAATGTGATCCTTGATCATTTCCTTGACAGAGCTGTTTGTTTCCTCACTTTGCGCATCTTTAAAAAGCTGCGTATAGCTGTCTGTTTGCATAGCCTGGTTGACAATCTTGATCCGGAAGTTTTTCTCGTTTTTTCCGAATTTAACAAGAAACCGCAGGTAGTTATTGATTATCCTTCCCTGCTCAGACCCGTCTTTATTAACAAAATTCTGTGCCAATATCTCCATTATGGTGACGTATCTACCGTCTGTCGTCACAATGGTTCCGTTGTCTAAAATGTCTGATACTTCGACGATGTCTTGTGTATATAGGTCTTTCAATTTGGACTCCTCAATATCATGTCATCTAAATAAACATTATATTTACATTTCAAAAAAAGGTCAACATAATGCATTTATCGTTGTGGGCAAAATGTAAGACTATTTACACCTTACGCAATATTTAATACGTACTATTCATATTTTTATACGTATTTATCTTGACTTAATTCACATTATAGGTTATATTATACTCACAAAAGGGAGATGACTATGCTAAACAAATACAAAATTATAACTGCAACAGAAGCTAACAGAAATTTCGGTACCGTTCTTAACACGGCAAATGAACACGGCGGCGTTCTCATAACGAAACGAGATCGGAGTTACTTCCTTCTAACAGAAAAGGAAATGTCAGAAGTGAGTTCAAAATGCTTTTACGGAAAGGATGGTTTTGCATCCATCAAAGTGTCCTTTGAAGGTGACAGGATTAAGATTTATACCATCGATTTTTCAAGCGACGAGACCGGAGACTATACTCTCTATGATCTTCCGTTAAATGCAGTGACTCTTTCACTAGACAGGGGAACAGTCACAATATCATTTGACTACCTTGATTATCAGCAGAGTGTATCACGAGATGCAAGAGAAAAGGTTAGAATGAGCAAGGGCAGTCTGTATATGGACGAAACACTAGAAGATCTCAAGAGTCATTTGGACCTCAGTGTCACTTATGAAAAAAGTGAATATGATCAGGTTGTATTCTTTAGGAACCTTTTAGATGAACTTACCGATTTAGATACAAAAATCAAATTGTTTATAAAAATGTAGCTCCTCTACCAAGTGAAACAAGTTCGAATTTCTTCGTCACAAGGACGGTATTCGGATTTGTTTTTTTTGTTGATACAATCAGACAACTATAAAAAACTATTCTTTTTGATCACATACATTTATCTCCCAAAAATAATAGTGAGTATAATAATCACCATGATTGAAATAAAGATAAATAGTCTCTTTTCAGGAGACCATCTTTTGCTAAACACTTTGCCCCAAAAGCTATTTTTCCTTTTTTTATATTTAATTGCTCTTTCCCTTTTTTTTGGGTCTTTTATCTTTTCTGGATTAATCTCCAATTTCCCTGCAGTCTTTTTCAGTGTCTCGCTGGGTTTTTCCAATAATGGTTCTGCGCGTCAAAAAATGGCCATCTTAATCACATATTGTAATAATCTCATTTATTTATCCTGTGTCTCATTTCTAAATAGGATTCTCCACGACATCGTTCAAGAACAGTTCCGAACATCAATTCAGTAATATCTTCTATTTCAATACCGGCAGAAACGGATTCCATGTCCCTTTTGGGAAGGGTCATTTCAGCCATGATGTTCACCCAAGCTTATTATGAAGCAGTGATTCAACCTTTATGCGGCGCTGTTTCAGTGAAGACTCCATTTCATCCAGCGTCTTTATCTCGGCTTTCAGATAATCTCTGAGCGTTTCTTCAAGTTCAGCAATTCTTTTGTCTTTGCCGGCCAGTTCCTTCTGTGCCTTTTCATACAAGGACTTATAATCCGAAGTATCTTCAGATTTCTTAGATCTCCCTCTGGGAGAGGTGGGGATGATTTCGCCGGTTGCCGGATCGATCTTACCGATCAGTTTTCTTTTACTGCGTGACTGTTTCTTTTCTTTGTCCCAGTAATTCTCAATAACCTCATAGACGTAAGTAACACCATTCTGCTTATTGTAAGATTTGGAAATAGACATAAGTGCCTCCTGATATAGCTAATATAATTATACCATAGCCCTATTAATTATAAAGCTAAAAATATGGCTATACAGAATAATTTAGCCCTTGTTTACTGTGATTAGAAAAAAGGAGACACTCTTTCGAATGTCCCCCTCATTCAGACTCATTTCACTTACTTTGCGTAAGATCCTGAAAATTATCCGGAACCTTTTTTCTGATGCTTAAATCATGGAGCAGTGATTCCACCGCCGTTCATAATCATCTGTCCATAGATGTAAGAACATGCATCCGTGCATAAGAAAGCAACAGTATTAGCCACCTCCCAGGGGATAGATACTCTCTTTACCATTGTTTCACCTGCAGACTCCGCAATTGACTTTTTCGCAAGAATCAATTGCTCTGGCGGGTTCTCCATAGCAAAATAACCGCGCAGTCTTTCATGCATCATTACCCCTGGAGCAACGCCATTAACCTGGATACCATATGGTGCCAGTTCAGCAGCTAAAGATCTGGTTAAGCTGAGTACGCCGCCCTTAGCTGCAGCATACAGTAAAAGACCGGGATTGCTTGTCTTACGGGAAGCTTCGGTGCCGATATTGATGATCTTTCCGGAACGGTTCGCGATCATATGTTTGCTGACATGAACACAGCAGTTTACCTGGGTGAGATATGGCCCTTCAGTACTGATCCTGATATCCTCTGCCGTATAGTTCTGTACCTGAGCAGCCCTGTTAAAATTAGCATTATTAATCAGAATATCCAGTTTCCCTCCGATCATCTCATAAGCTTTTTCAAACATTTCACCCACTGCATCAAAATCCGTCAGATCGCAGACAAGACTATGAGTTTTAACATTCCATTTCTTCGCAACCTGCTCAGCTGTCTCATGAACGCTTTCCAAGATATCGACAAGAACAACTTCAGCGCCTAAGCCTGCCAAAGCATTTGCGATATCTCTGCCCAAACCAATGCCTCCAGCACCGGTAACCAATGCTGTTCGGCCTTTTAGACTGATAAGTTCGGTTAACGGCTTGCCTTCCATCCAGAGAGGAACTCTATCCCATCCGAGATCTTCCAGCGTAACATCCTTTTTTTCATCGATCATATTAAACCCTCCTTACTTGTATGAAATGAAAAGAAAAGTTATTACTATACATATTTTAAAGCTGGAATTTCTTGCATTCCTCAATCTGAATATGCGAAAATGAAAGCGAATTATTGAACTCACAGTTCAATTTAATACTATACAACACTTGTTCAACTTGCTGTTTATTCTATCAAAGTGCTGAAAAAGTGCCTTAGAGGCTGTATTTGAGGGAGGTCTCATGAATATTACTCTCAATTATATTTCAAACGCAATCAGAGAACAGGGACTGACATGTACACTTGTCGGTAATAAGGATCTTTCCGTTTCTGATTACCGAATTGCTTCTCAAAGTGATAGTTTTTTGAATGATAGTGTTTTATATATCTGTCCAGAAAAAAAGACAGTTACGGAACATCCGGTAATAGTCTTTGATCAGGCAGTTCGTGTCAAGAATGGTATTCTGGTAACGAACGGCACTTTGCTTGAGGTGCTGGATGTTATTCATCACACGTTCACAAAACTTCTCAACTGGGAGAAGGAACTGATGCAGGCTTTCATGGATAATGGTGATATCAACAGCCTGATCAACGCAAGCTTGGGTTTATTCGAAAACTCGATCACAGTATATGATAATTCCTTGCGCCTGATAGGTTCGGGAAGTCACGAGAAAGAACTACTGGATTTCTATTGGGTAAAGGTCTCTGATGAAAAATATCTCTCTCCGAAAGATCTGGAAGCGAGTAAAGACTTTCATAAGCTAGACAATGGCAAAAAAATAGATAAGCCCATGATCGTACCCAGTCCTTATTGCGATATCATGGTTGCACCGATTTTTATTAAAGAGAAAATTTTCGGTTATCTGCATATTCATATAAGAGAAAAAAAGATCAACGATAGTTATCTGTTTCTTGCGGAGATGCTTGCATCTTATATCAGTAAAGTTCTTCAGGAGAAAATACTGCGGGAAACTATGCCTAACAGATTGCCGATCGAGTATATTGTCGGAAGCAAAAATGATCCGACAGTCCTGAATCACTACAAAAAAATGATATCCGATCAAAAAAGTGAACTTTTTCAGGTGCTGTTATTCAGTTCCGCAATTCAGGCGGATATTGCCGAAGACCATCCTCATATCATCTACATAATCAACACTCTATTCAGATATAGTTATACTGTCGCACATGAAAACAGTGTCATTGTCATTTTATATCATGAGGTTCTTTCAGGTATGGACAAGTATCGCTTTGATGCATTTTGTCGTTTTGTTTATGGAGAAAAACTGCGAGTGGGATGTTCTCTGGAGTTTACAGACTTCACTAAACTGCCAGAGTATTATCGACAGGCATCAGTAGCGATAGAAGTATCCGACAAACAAATATCCTATTACCGCGGAAACTTATCGAAACACATGGAATTAGTTTTTTCAGAGCATCTTCCTGCTAAAGAATATCTGGCAGACGAGATTCGCCTGCTTAAAAAGAAAGACCGTACAGGCATCTTAACATCTACAATTTTCATATATTTGTTGTGCGACCGTAGTTACAGTCGAACTGCGGAAGCCTTAAACATTCATAAGAGCACCTTGAAGTATCGCCTTGATAAGATATATGACATTGTTCCTGAAGAGTGTTTCATTGATCCAAAAAGAAGAATAGATATCCTGCTTTCATTGGAAATGCTGATTGACAAGGAGGCGGGAGAGTAAACTACTCGGCAATTTCCAAAAAAAGGAATGTGCGGCGATATGTCTCACATTCCATTTCCTCTTTCTCTGGGAAATGAGCGAAAACGCATCAGAGCATCAATTAATAAGTCTATGATCGAACGTCCTATATACACAAAAGAACAACTGATATCATGGATCAATCGTTTTAAGTACGGAGACATTGACGACAAGAAATACCAAAAAGAAGTTATAGATACATTTTTAAACTCGATCTATGTATATGATGACCGGCTTGTATTTACGTACAATTACAAGCACGGGACAGATTCAGTACCTATTGAGTTTTTTAAAAGTGGCATTAATTCGAACATCAAAAGTATTGGTCTAGCGATTGACACGCTTTAATAGAAAAACCCGAGATCCTTGCGCAGGGATATCTCGGGTTTTTCCTTTGGAATAATCGTTAGATGACATTAAACATTTTGTTGATATAGATAGATTTTGTTCCGTCTTTTATCAGCTCGAATTCGATTACGGTTATTTCGTCTTTAAATCTTACCTTCGATACAGCATGGATCGTTGAGAACATCGGCACATTATTATAAAGATCCATAAGTGTTGATCCCTCTCCAAGTTTATATCTTTTTGCGACATGTTTGTTTTCTTCTACGGCAACCAGTGCATTCATCATGTTGAGAAGACTGAATCCTCTCCATCTAATGAGAGCTTTGATGTCGATCGCTCCACGACCGGAAAAAGTCAGATCTTCAAACTCTATAAGAATGTCTCCAAACTTGTTCTTTGACATCTCCTTATAAAGGTTATTCTGATTATACGTTCTTCTTTTGCGGCTGTCGTTGACCCATGTCTCGGTGATAAAAATGATATTTTCCATTTGGTGCTCCTCCTTGAGCTACGCCGGTTTTCGTTCCTGGCTTCACGCCGGAGGGAGCCCATCCCCTCCGGTATAAGATTTAGCAGATTAGGCATATCTGCCGTTTCTTTCCCGGAAGGGAAATCGATATTGAGTTGTTACCTCTTTCTAGATGACGTGCTTTGTCTTTGCTAGAAGCCAGTCATCCAGACCTTTGTATTCCGTATTCCAGAACATTGTTTTATACGGAACGCTTTGTTCATCAAGCAGCTCTTCCATCCTGCCTAATGCCTTTTGAACGGTCTCGTTTGTTGTAAGATCCATATCAAATGCTACATAGGCCATCTCATACCCTTGATTCTTAAGAGATGTTATGGCTGCAGGAAAGGATGATACCGCATTGACTCCCTGCAGAGCCAAGACTGAGAAACCTGTAAACTTATTTATCAGGTCTGCTTTCAGGGGCCCTTCAGTGATGACAAAGGAGTTTCCTCCCCTGCTTCCCTTTACGAAATGCATATACGCTTTGCCTTGTGCACCCTGCTTATATCCATCTGTAGATAAAGTCAGATAACGGATGTTTCCTGATGACCTCCTTACCTGGAATCCTTGGATCTGCCCTTTCGTATTCTTTTGAGGAATCAAGTAACCATCACCAAGTTTTCTTAGTGACCAGTTACCCTTTTCGTTAATAAAGAATCCTGGCACACCTGTGAGGATACAGCCCTTAGCAAGAAGTCTCCTGCAGATGTCTTCAAGGCCTGTCTGAGGATAAGAACGGTAGTCAGATCGTTTGATTTCATCCTCGCTAAAACCTCTTCTTAAAAGGTCCTTTTTGTGCTCTTCTGAAAGACATAGAAGTGACAAAAGATTTTTATATGTGGTATCTCGTGTAGAGATCGGAGCAAGGTTGTTTTTTTGGGGTTCCCTCTTAGGACGAGGTTTTAGAGTTACCTCTCTCCTTTCTGGACTCTCACCGATAAAAGCATAATAGTCTTTGGCTATTTCCTTTCCATCAGTTGTGTTTAGTCCCCTCATGAGACCCCAAAAAGCAAGTGCACCACCACCAACTCCGCACTTATTGCAATGGAATACGCCTTTCTCAAAGTTCACATTCAATTTTTTTGATCTCCCATTGCCACAAACAGGGCAGGTGATATCAGTCTGATTTCTTCTGACATCACCTTCTGTTATGTGTAGCAAGTCGAATACGAGTTCTAAAGTTACTTCACTTGCCATTGATTGGAGCCTCCTATACTCCGTAATACTACGCTGTCAGTGCCTCAGCCGCCTCTAGAACATCATTTGCGATCCACCTTTTGTAGATATCCTGCTTCAAAGCTATCATTTCAATAAGACTCCTAAAATCTTCAGGATACTGCTCCAGATTTTCTCTGAATGTTTTGTTATTGTAGATGAGCATGTTCTGTTTATTGACTGCAAAGAAGACTGTATCAAGAGCATCTTCCTTCGTCATTTTTGTGCCAAGCACCTCAGCTTTCTCTTCTGTCTCAGAAGCCGCAGTAGGTCCTTTTGTTCCTGCAAGTTCTTCTTCCGAAATCGAATGCTCTTTCCCTGAAGAAGACAATGCTGCAAGAAGGGGATCTGAAAGATCAAGAGAGGTCTGCCCCTCTAAAACACTTTCCTTTACTGTCTTTTCTTCTGTCCTCGCCATTGGTATTTCGTGTGCACTCTCATCAAACTCAACTGCTTTAGTCCCTGGCGATGTAGTATTTACCGGAACATATAGAGCAGGTTCGTCAGACTCGGTTACATGGAAGAACTTCGGAGCATTCTTGTAAACTGTCTCCCAGTCTATATCGACACCAAAACCTGCATTTGACATAGCATTTTTAAATGCCATTGTTGCTGCCGAGGGTAGTTCTGGATATTTACTTCCTTCGACGATTTGCACTTTAGCAAAACCGTTTGCAAGATAGTGTTCATCATCCATGTTCTTATAAAGTCTTACCTCTACAACCTCTGGCGGTTCAACCCATATCTTACGATCTTGATCATAAACAGCCGGAGCAGTATGCCTTATGGTCTCGACACGGCCATCTTTAAACACAGTGTGGAACCAGTCCTTCATAGTGTTGCCGTCAATGGTATAGACTGGAACATAAAGGAATCTTCCTTTTCCATCTGGCGAGTCATAAGTCTGAAGTACACCGTCTACTTGGTACACTTCATAGGCTGGCTTCCCATCCTCTTTTTGAGCATTGCTGAGATGTGAAAACACATCATAGTTTTCGCCATAGCGAATCTGTTTTTTCTTGTCTGTCATAACGATTAATCCTCCTGTTTTCGAATAGACAATAAAAAAACACACTGGAAGAAAGGCTCGCACCTTTCTTTAGTGTGTTACGATTAACAAAATTTTTAACAGATGATATCCGTCCTGCACATGCAAACGGAATGTAAAACAATTAACTGTATCTTGAGTATATCACGAAATGAATGTATGTCAACAGTTTGTTAGATGCCGCGCAGAGCGAAAAATAGGCGAAATGGCGAAAGATATCTATGTTCACGAATAACTTTACGTTTACAAGGACAACTCCTCGCATTTTGGCGGTTTTCCCTTTATTTCAACTACAGATAACTATTACCCCCCTTATAGAATTAAAAGGTTTAAGTATCATGCGACCCACTCGCCTATAGGAAAGATTTTGACCGGCCTAACACTCCTTATTATACGAGCTAGAGATTACAGGAAAACGGATCAGATAGGATGTCAAAATGTTCGACATTCTGTCACTGATTGTAAGACCAAAAACATAGGATTTTTTATGTTTTTGATTACAATGGTTTTTAGAGGGTAAAACACAAAACTATGTACAAATTTTTTTAGACTTTTCAATTTGAATTGTTGATATATCAATACTAAAAGCTGTCTCTATATGGTTTGTTACGTTTCAACCTGACGCGTTAGGTTGGTCGTTTATTTTAGCGGTATTTCAATTCCATCCATCTTTTTAAGTTTTTAATTTTTGTTTAAAAAACCGCTCAATATTAATGAGCGGCTCGTTTAACTATTGTTCTTTTTCTATTTTTTCTAATGACTCTCTACATCTTTTCATAACGACTACGATGTTCTCAGTATAGGACTTTCCTCCTTTTGAAATCTCTTCTGAAAGGTTCTCAAACTCCTTTTGATACTTTTCTACTTGTTTAATAAGACTTTTTAGTTTCTTTTTTGCAACACTTTTTGTTACTTCTCTTTTCGACTCTGCCTTTCCAGCGGACCTAACTTTCTTAACTTCGTTATCAAAATCTGTGAATCCCTCTCTTCTCCAAAGGGCGAGAAGCCTTCTTTGAGCATCCGCATCTATTGATGTGAGAAGTCTTGCATTACGTATTGCAAATCCCTCTTTAAGTATCGCTTCTACTACTTCTGGAACACACTTATTAATAATGCTAAGATCCGACTCAACATTCTTAAAACCCCAGTTTTCGACTTTCATTTCTTTGGTCAAATGATAGTGACAAAACTTTGCTTGATTGAATTTTCTCGCTGCTTTATATATATCCTTAGGAATGTCCATATCTGCATATTTGTCATAACCTGCCTCTTTCATTTCATGGACAGCTCTGGCTTTGTCTTCAGGTGTTACCACCTCTTCTATGACCTTTTTAATGTGAAGAAGCCCTTCTAGAGGCGATAATTCTCTTGCAGAGTTATTTGCATCTTCATAAAGAAGTTCTTCTATTACTGCGTCATCAGAAGTAAGCTCTTTGACTGGAATAAAATCAAACTTATTACCCCTATTTGCTCCAGATTCCTCAATAGCCTTAGCTTCTCTTTCTCTTAAAAGCTGCCACGCATGATACCTTCTTTCGCCGCTTACAATCATATATTTTACAGTCGAAATATCAACATTCTTTTCTTTAAACGCTTTTATTACATCGCTATCCTCAGAAAGGAATGATGGTCTGATAATTGTAATTGGGTGGAGAAGAATGTCGTGATCTCTATGTATTGTATCTGCTAACTCTTCAATCTGATACTGACGGAAGTTGTTGATAGGCCTGGGTGTGATATCATCAATTGACATATCATAAAATCTTGAAAGGCTCTTTTTTTGACTGGTTTGGCCCTGGTTTCCGCCAGGATTGAACACATTGTTAATATAACGAGCTGATGTATTTCTAGCACTACCGTCAACAACGCTATGTGCATTTTCTTTTTTACTCATCTCCATGCTCCTCTTCTAAATCCATGTCAAGATTTACTTCACCAACTCGTTGTACCAAAGCTTGTTTTCCGTATTTTTGAAATATTTCTTCCTTTTCTATAATCTGATTTTCAATTTCTTTAGCTAATTTATCATATGCATCTTTTGCTTTTTTGTAGATCTGAGAGTAAATTTGCCCACCAAACAACGCTCTTTTTGCATATGCTGATTCTGGTATTTGGGACTCAAATATCTTGATCGGGTAATACATCTTAAGATCGTTTTCTATTTTTGTATCTATAACTCTAGAATTCTTATATAGATTAAGAACAACTCCCAGAACACCATAGTGAACCATCCACTTTTCACCTATGATATTTCCGTCTTCATCCCGCATAAACATAAGTGCTGTCTGAATATCGGCTATGTTGTCTAATAGATTAACAACTCCTTTTGTACTAAGGAGATCAAGATTGGTGGGAATCACGCATCCTGCTGTAGCAGCAGCTACTGCGTTTAGACTGAGTATCGATATTGTTGGGTTGCAATCTATTATGATGTAGTCGTAGTCCCTGTACTCAAGGACCTTATTAAGTACCCTGGTTAAGCGAAGTGTTTCGTTTCCATCCATATGATTTTTTATTAGATATAATTCAAAATCAGTTAGAAGTATAGAAGCAGGAATAAGATCAAAACCAAAGGGTTTCCTCACGTCTTTTTTTTCTTCTCTTGCCCAATAAGTAGGAGTGCAAACACATTTGTCAATCAACTCTTCCCATGTGCTCATTTCTATCTCGTCAGTCATATAATCGGGATCATCCAAATCCTTTACCAAAAGATCAAGCATCCCATAAATATATGCATTCTCGTCATATCCTTCTTTACCAACTCCAACATTTAAATAGTAGGTGAGGGAGCTTTGTGCATCGAAATCAACAAGAAGTACTTTTCTCCCCATATTCGCAAGAGAAAAACCTATATTTGCAACGGTAGTAGTTTTACCTACACCTCCCTTTTGATTAATACATGCGATTATATTAGTCGTCATACTTTAATTCCTCCTCAACTTTTTCTCTATTAAGTATATATTCGTTATAATCCTTCTTGATCAGTAGGTTTATATAGGCTGAAAAACTACTCTTATTTCCAAAGAGTTCCTCTATTCTTTCCTCAATGATCGTATTAACTGCATCTGCGTCTTTTGTTTTGTCGATGATCTTATAATTCAGAGTAACGCTTTTAGTTTTTCTAAAGCTCTGTCCTCCGGCCATCTCCTCCTTTGTGCTGCTTAAACTCTTTTTACTATTACTCAGTATTCTTATAAGCTTATCTTCTGTAATATCGTACTCAAGTGAATCCAGCATCACTTTTGCTTTTTCAAAAGGAGGGACAACAACTCCCTGTTTATATTCCGCAATTCTTCTAAACTTGATATAGTCTATTCCGGCTTTAAAAAGGTATCTTTCAAACTCTCTTGCGGTTTTAATTGACTTTTTCCTCATAGCATCAGATAATACTTCTTGGAATGTATCAAGTTCCTTTTGTTTTTCCCCGTCTGTGACGGTTGATTGCATCCTTTCTATGCTTCTTTTTAAGATATTTTGACTCATTTAAATCTCTCCTTAGTCAAAATTATACCATCAAAACAAGGTGTGTTCAAGTGCGGGTATTAGGAACATTTTGATTTTTTATTGACAATTATCCGATTTTATGATTAAAATGCATTAAAGACAAAGAAAAAAGGATCAAGCTGCAACTTGTTCCTTCTCCCAAATTCTTTGTTATTCAATTTATTTTATGTGCGGCTCTTCACCGCTCTGGTTTTTTGTACCTCAATTATAGAAAATCGGGGCGAAAGTGTCAATACTATCCGATGAATAATATGGACATTTTCGACAATTTTATAGATGAATTACGGGTAGAAGGGGTCAATTTTAAAGGATTTGGCATTATCCCAAAACTTATAATGATTGACGATAAGCTTCCAATTGCTTCTAAAGGGATATGTGCTTACTTTTACTCTTATGCCGGATCTGGCAACACTGCTTTTCCTGGCTGGGAAAAGATAGTCCATGATCTGAAGATAAACAAAGAAACATATTTTAAATATTTTAAGGTCCTAGAAACTGAGGGATATATCTCCGTTGAAAAGAGAAATCTCGGCGGTAATGGCCATGGATTTCAGAAGAATATATACACTCTTATTTCTTGCCCCAAAAAATACAAAACACTTTCTTATGACAACCTACATGCCGATAAAGACAGAGTTCTGACCGAGGGCATAAAAGCTGGAGGGTATGGCACCATTCCAAAAGCTGTGATGATTGATAGCAGACTAGACCTGAAAGAAAAGGCACTATATGCATTTTTTTGCTCATTTGCAGGATCCGGTAACACAGCTTTTCCTAAGAAAAAGGATATTTTGTATTTTCTTCATATTTCAGACAGTGCATATAGAACTTATATGAAATCCCTTACTTCATATGGACTTATAACCGTTACCCAAACAACCTCTGGCGGGAAATTCGGCAGCTGTCTATATACAATAAACGAAAACCCTGTTATTCCGAATAAAAAAGAAGGGGATATTATAAAATCACCGTGCGTTGATTTTCCGGAAGCGCAAATTCCGGAAGCGCAAAATGAGGATTCAAAAGAAAGCTCTAATATAACTGAGTCACCGTGCGTTGATTTTTCGGAAGCGCAAAAAACGGAAGTGCAAACATCGGAAACGCAAATTCCGGAAGCTAAAAATAATAATATTATAAAAAACAGTATATATAATAAACAATCTATCTCTCATTCTAACGAAACTATAACAAAAGAGGAGAGAGGGAAGGATGAAATTCTTTCTGAGATATCTTCATTCAATGAGATTCCTGAGGAGTACCTTAATAACAAAAAATTAATAAAACTTGCTGTTGATCTATTATGTACTTATGCCGGGCATGAAGATTTATACTCATCTCTTGAAGGTTTTAATAAGTCTTTCCCAGAATTGTTTAAATCAGCACTTACATCAATGCTATCAGACAGAAAAGGCCAAGAGTACGAGAATATTGTTGTATCAAGCGAAGACATAAGAAGAGGGGTATCAAAGTTCATATCAAAAGACTACATTACCGGTAATCCAACAATAATGACCCTTATGGAGAGAACAAAGGAAATTTATAAAGAGGCGGCAAACATAAGTCAACCCAAATATCCTATTGCATTCTGCAGAAGGATGATATGGAATGCCATCATCCAGGGGGATTGTGAAGAAATAACAACATACGAGATATAAAAAATGAGCCCTCAAATAGAGGACTCATAAGATGAGATTACACTAAAGATTATTCAGGAAATTTCCAAATTTACTTCTTCGCTCGCACGTGGCGTCAGTAAGTATGGCCTTATCTAGGGCCGCATGACTTCCAATGCATATACATCTTAACTTAGATCTCGTCATCGCCGTATAAATAAGGGGATTACTTAGAAGTATAGAATGAGCTTCAGATAGTGCTATGACGACCACTTTATACTCAAGGCCCTGACTTTTATGGACTGTCTGACTGAAAGAAAGCCTTATGTAGCTAAGATAGTCACCAGATATCTCTTCTTCAGACCCATTAATCTTAATGACCACGACTGGTTTTCCTGAGATATAAGATATCTTGCTGATATAGCCTATATCACCATTTGTAAGATTTCCTTGATTATGAATGTACATAATCCTGTCTCCTTCGTAGTAAGTAACTCCGAGGTGTGTATAACTTTTCGTTTTTGAAAGGTCTCCTCTAATAGTACTTCTAAGTAAGTTATTAAGAGATTTTACTCCAGTCAAAGTAGACTTATAAAAAGGGGAGAGGACTATCACATTATCTATCCCAATTTCATCTACGTAAGACTTGTATATTTCTTTGATCTTATCTACAGTTTCGGAATCATTTGATGTTTCTATGAATTGGAACTCGTCAGAATAATCCAAAGATATCTCTTTATTCTTTATTCTTGCAGCGTTAACAGCAATCAGTGAACCATCTTTTGTTCTAAAAGTCTTAGTAAGTCTTGACACAGGAATGATTCCAGATGAAATCATCTCTTTTAAGCAGTTTCCAACTTCTACTGATGGCAGCTGATTAGGATCACCTACAAAGATTAGATTGGTTCCTTTTCCTATAGATAGAAGGAGATCTGAAAGAAGCTTAGTTCCTATCATTGAAGTCTCATCAATAACGACCAGAGAATCTTGAAGAGTAAAGAAGGGTGTGTAATCACAATCAGGTCTTATCCCAAGAAGTGAATGTATCGTTTCAGCTCTAAGACCGGTTACATCGTGCATTCTTTTTGCAGCTTGGCCTGTAGGGGATGCAAGGTATATTTCGTTCCTTGGAAATGTTCCCTTATATACATCAACTATGATTTTTAGGATTGAACTCTTTCCTGTTCCAGGACCTCCTGTGATTATAGACACAGGATTGGACAGGGAAGTGATAACAGCATTTCGCTGCTCAATAGAGAGTCTTAATCCCTGATCTCCTTCAGCTTTCGCAATCCGTTCGCTTAAGTGATCAACACTCTTTACGTCTGAAGATAAAAGACTTTTTATCTTACTTGCAGAGGAGTATTCAGCATCAAAGGTTTCTTTTAGAAAGACGAAAGTATCGTCAATATCTATTCCTTTTATGTAGTGTATTTTTCCTCTTACTTTTAGTATAGATAAGGTTTTCTTTATTGATGACTCGCTAATAGGGTAGTCAAGAAGCAAAAGTACTTTGAGATAAAGAATAGGGTAGGGAAGATAAGTATTCCCGGTGACATTTGTTTCTTCAGAATTCAGAAACCTGTAGATAGGTCTTCTTAAGAATCTGTCATAAACAAATTCAGGGTATTTTGAACTTCCAAATAAGAACCCTCCCTCTTCGCTCTGTTTTAAAACTTCCAGAATGGCTGCCGAAATCCTTCTTTCGTCATTCTCTAGGATATTTTCGTCTTTTGCGATCCTGTCTGCAGTATAAAAAGGGACTCCACATTCTATTATAAGATATGGGTCTTCTTTTATCTTATCTATATCTCCGGTTGTTTCAGATCTCATTATTTTAGAGATCATACTTTCTGAGAGATTATAATTGAACAGATATTGAAAGAAGGCCTTTTTAGATACTCTTTTGGAATAGGAAGTTGATATCTTCATAGCCTTGGTATGACTTATACCTCGTACTTCTGATAGTCTTTCAGGATTCTTTTCAATTATCCCGAAAACAGAGAAACTGAAGTAGTCAAAGAGATCTATTGCAGTTTTTTCTCCCACGCCGTCAAGTGATTGAAGGTAAGATATTACTCCTTCCTTTTGAGAAGGGATAAGCTCTTCATAGCTCTTTAGCGAAAAAGTGTATTCATTTTTTCCTGTTTTTTTGTCCTGATACTCCTTAAAATCTCCGTTAAGGCGATAGGTTATACCTTTAATATCCGGGCAGTCATTCCCGCCAGCGTTTATATAGTTCACTTTTCTCCCGTCGGGAAGGATCACAGGATCATCCGCTTTGTAGCGGATGATCTTGTAACCGGAGTTTTCGTATAGAGTCCAGGAATAGCATGCATCTATACTAGGACACATTTTTTTCTCCTTTTTCGATTTTAACAATGGATAACTTTCTTTTTTGAGGGCAAGCAAGCGCAACATCGTCGAAAATTTCGGGGTATGTTTCTCTGATGTAATCTTTTGCTCCGGGTCCCCAATCGTTACCTTTAACAGCCGGAGATGTTATGCTCCATCCTTCGTTACCGATGATAAGTTCCCCGGAAACTGCGTCTTTGAGTTCATATGCTATCTTGTCTTTAAGTCCTTCCATTTGTCTCTTTTTTTTTGCAATATCAGAGTTTTTCTCTTTTACCTCAGATGAAAGGGTTTGGACTTCGGCATCTAGTGAGTCATATAAGCGAAAAACATCAGCCAGGGATTTATCAAGCTTGATTGAAGCTTTTTTAGGGTCACCTTTCCCACAATATTCGATGAGTTTTCTCTTTATTAGTTTTTCTGATGAAACGATACTGTCATCAATAGGGATATGCTTTATGACTCGGTCAACAAAGTTTTCCATCTTTGACATGAGTTCTTCACCGAATTCGTCGTCGCGTTCGATCCTGTAATACTTCATGCCAGACTTTGAGAAATCTTTGGCACATACGATATATGCAAAATCTCTTTCGAGAACCTGCATATAGAACTGTATTTGAGAAAAATAGTATTCAGGAACCTCTTCATACTCAAAGAAGGCCTTATATGATCCTGTTCCAAAGTCGGTCGACTTTATTTCAAGGATTCCCATTTGATCTCCCTCAAAGACAACGCCGTCTATATTTGCCACACAGTGGGGCCAGCGGTCATTTACTACCTGATAAGGGAATTCGTCTGTTTTAAGGCCGCTGATAAGAGAAAAAGCTTCCCTAATAGCACCTTCGTAGATATGCCCCCTAGAGAAAAGATAGCGAGTCTTATCAGTAATCTTCTTTTCGGTATACCCCATCTTTTCCTTAAGAAGATCGGAAGGCGCATTCCAGGGAGATATCCCAAGAACAGTAGCACTGTCTGAACCGCCGAGGGCGAAGGGGTGAATATCGCCGCAAAGACCATGAACGCGGGAAAGAGAGAAAATATTGTCATATTCCTCTCTTGATATCTCCTTTTTTTCGAGTTTCTCGTCGAGTTCCTTAAAAGACCCTAGGATTTGGATTCTAGAGGTGCCGATCCTTTTTCTTTCTTTTGTCATTTTCTTTCCTCCTAAAGATATCTTGATCCGTCTTGATCAAGTTTTTCCCAATCAAGTCCTGGAATTGTGTAGAGCTTTTCAATAATTCTTACTCTAGTCATTTCGGACAGTTTAAGGAAATCCGCGGAATACTGCATCTCAAGAAAGAAACAGTAAACATCAAACGCTGTAAGGATATCCCTATCATCAGACGGGACAGTGACGCCATACTCATTTACTGTTGTTGAGTATGTGTCATACTTTCGTTCAAAACTCTGTATTAGGTTTTCGGCAAGGCCAAGAGACCCTGCAAGATTTATCCCAAGTTTTGTAATTATTCTCACCAGGGCCTGCTGCGGGTAGGTGAGGGTCATTGTCATTAGTTTTGGGATCTCCTTTGAAAATGACTCAGAAAAAACGGAAAAACAGTTATTAACACAGGTTTTAAGCATTGCAGCTTCATTTTTTCCTCTGTGTTTTACCTGAAGAGACTTGGAAAGCGGCATCCATTTGTTTTTAATCACAAGATACGGCGTCAAAGAAAAACAACTTTCTCCGACATCCGAAGTATCCACCTTTACATAAGCAGAGGTCTGATTAAGATCTCTTGTGGATAGTCCGGCTGTTTTCCAGGCCTTTTCATACTCTGAGAAAAGATCATCACCTGGTCTTGCTACTCTGTAAACGGCAGGAGTATGTTCGTAGGTAAAAGAACCTTCTACAAATTCTGCATTCTCAAAGCGTGACAGAAGGGCGTCGTTAATGATACCCATTCCTTCACTTTGAAGCATAATGGAATACTGGCTGCCGTGGACAGCCATGATCGAGCCTTCTCTTATCAGTACCGTGCAGGACTTGTCTCCAAAATGTCCAAGGCCAAGGTTGATTACTGTTGCAAGAAGCTCTTTGTCTTCGGTCTCTGGTTTAAGTAGAGAAGAAGAGAGTATTCCCTTTACACCAGCCCTGTCAAGAATAGAGGGAATGCCAAGACTATGTATCGCGTATTCCTCATCTCCCGTACAGAGTTTAAAATCCCCGTCATCGACCTTAACCTTCAGGTCTTTTTCGAATCTGGTTTCCCAGATATCGTTTTCCTCGATGTTTTCGAGCATTCCTTTGAACTCATCAAAGGAAGTTTTAGTTTTGATAGTTATTGATTCCATTTTTTCCTCCTTACTCTTTAAGCGCCGTGAAAGCCTTCCTTTCCGGTGGTAAAGAGTCGATTCAGGCAACAAAAAAACACTTCCCGTGCGTGCAGTTTTTTCTTTTACTGCATAAGAAGTGCGTATTGCGATTGCCTATACACGATAAATAACAAAAAGATTAGTTTTCGCAGATCAGACTGAGAACATCTTTGAACTCCACGTCAGATTTCTGCCATATGTTATCTGAATAAGTATACAGATAACACTTTCCGTCTGGGTTATCCACACAGCACGCGATAGGCGTGCCGACATCTGATTCTCCATAGAGAAAGTTTTTTTTCAGGGTAAAACCGAAATAGCTTCCTTTTGAAAAACCATCCGGCAATCTCCTGAGATAGCCTTTTCCTGTTTTCATCTTTTCCTCCTTTGCGATTAACAAAAAAATACACAGAAACAGGACCCAAAGGCCCTGTTTACTGTGCATTACGATTAACATGTTTTTTAACGACTAATATCCACCTTGCACATAGTGTGCTGATGGAATGTAAAAAAATAAACTACAGATATATTATCTTATCTATGGAAAGATGTCAATAAAAGCGCAAAAAAAACAGGCTGCAATCAGCAGCCTGAAGAAAAATCCGATATATTGATTTATGCACCTTTCACTACTTCATTAGCAGTGTTTTTATGAATTACATCAATATATGACATATAAAAATTCGGGGAAAGTGTCTCTTTTATATATAGCACTATCTTATCCATATCAATTTCAATACCCTTAAAGTAGGGAATCGTTATCGCTTTCGCCACAAAGTAGATAAACACCTTTTCATTTAAATCTTTATAAAGATCGCTATAATTATAAAGTGATACGGAAAGAGAGCAAAGAGCTTTAGCAAGCATTGAAAACAAGGCTTGATGGTTACATGTCTGAAGTGGAACCAACCTTCCGCTCAAGAGCTCTCTTGTAAGCTCTGCAAGCCTTACTTCAAATATTGGCTGGGTCGGTTTAAAAATCCAGCGCTCCCAGTTTCCCGGACCGGCAAGGGGTTCACGTGTCGTAAGAACGATTTTTCCCTTATCCATGTCAACATCCATTTCTTTTAGATAATCATATCCCATTTTGGATCTCCTTTTTCGTTGCCAAAGGGAGGCTTATCTCCCTTTGGCAAAATAATACGATTGACATAAAACTATTTTTTGATATGTGCCTTAATAAGTTTAGTGAGGGTTATGGGAAGGGTATCAAGATCTGAGATATCAAGGAAGTGCCGTTCACCATAGATACCTTTTATTGTTGGTTTATCATTGCCGATAGCAGCAGCAATAAGAAAGATTCCTTCGTTTTCACATTCTTTCGTAATTTCGGAAAGGTCTTTATATGCTGCACTTCCAAAGTATCCAGAGTCTGCCGGTTGACCGTCGGAGATGACAATGAGGATCTTTTCAAGAGAGTCTTCTTTCTTTATCCTCTCCTTCAAAAATCTCAATGCGAAACCGTCTCTGTTTTCGGATCTTGCATCGATCTTCATCAATCTATATCTGTCAGCAGGGTCCTTTTTTTCAAAATCGGCATATGCGTAAAGTGTTACATATCGGCCTTCTGTGCTGTGCCCGTACATGCATACAGGGATCTTCATAATGTCGCAATATTCATAAAGAAGTATTGCAGCTCTTTTGGCTGCTTCTGATCTGGAATAACCGCGCATGGATCCAGATTCATCAATCAGTACGGCAACGCTAAGGCTGGTTTCAGGGTCTAACTCTACGTCTTTCTTAAAGATCTTATAATCTTCCCTGGCGAAAGATGCAGGGTTAAGGGAAGTGCCACTATATCGATTCCTAAGTTCATAAGATGCAGTTTCTTCTTCAAGAAAGGTCGACTTTCTTGCGATTTGCTCTGCGATTTTCCTTAGTGGCTTAGATATAGAAAGATAATCAATCCTGTCCTTCTCTGAGACCTTTTCTCTTACGATTTTGCAGTCAACTCCTTTGTGGATCGAAGGAAAATCTATATTCCCTTCAAAATCTTCAATGCTTTTCTTGAGAAGTTCTTCTTTTTCGTCATCTCGCTGTTCTTCACCGATCTTCCTCAGGACCGTGCGGACATCAAGTTCTGTCTGGGAGTCTCTTTCCTGCTCGGCATAGATAAGCTCGCCAGAACCATCCGTGGTGATGACATCGTTTCTCATTATTGGCATTCTCTGGTCAAGGAGTGATGACATTTTGCTATCGTCTGTTCCTCTTCCTGGAAGATCAAAACCCGTAGAGGGGAGTCCGGAAAATACGGATTCCAGTTTTTCCAAGGCTTCTTTAGATATTGTAAGTCCAGGACTTTTTGATGCACCTAGACAGGAAGATGAGTCTCCCCCCATCGTTTCTTCGGAAGAACCAGATTCCTCTGAGGTTTTTTCTTCTTTGTCTTCCGGTTCAGGCGAGGGTGAAGTATTTTCTCCTTCTTTCTTTTCATCATCTTTAAAAAGATCCCTTATATACGGCCATATTGAGATGAGAATGATATTCATGGCGTTGCAAAGCTCAACCTGAGATCTTGCATTTAGATACTCATCTATACAAGGCGTGATCTTTTCAAAACAGCGGTATAGATCAGTGTCTTCCCCGTCTTCCGGGAGGTCTTTCACATCAGTAAATCTTGCATAAAACAACATAAGAGAAATGATGGCGGAAAGCCGTTTCATTGGATCATCAGTTCGAAAGAGCTCGTTACATTCTTCGAATGCAACGGAGTTTTTGAACTGCCTTGATCGTGCTAGAATGAGTCCGGAATAAAGGGTGTGGTGATTACCGCAGAAGTCAAGACACAATTCTTCGATTCTCCCATCTTCAAGGACGTTATACAGCTGACAGCCGACCGTAGTAGCAAGAGTAGCGGCGAGTTTTTTATCCTCCAACATGTCTTTTATCTCTAAAAGATATTCGTATTCCTTTCCGGATACTTTCGGATCTTCCGGATAAAACCGGGCTGCACGTATCGATGTCTGCCATATGGAAGAAGCGGTAAAACAGCTAAACAGTCTATGTCCTATCTCATGAAGGAGTACTCCGCATGAAAGTGAAACGACTCCTTCATCATCAAGACCTTCAAAAAAAGCCCTGTTCCCCAGGTTTAAGTGATAACGAACATTGTCCGTATAGGCAACAAATCCCGGGTCTGGGTTTCTTTCGATAACAACTTCAGCATCTGCAATACGAAATTCCTTATGTATAGCCTTTGCTTTCATAGTTAGAAAGCTTGCAAAACGGTACGAGTTTATAAACTTATTAAGTTGTTCTTTTTTGAGTTTCATTTTTCCTCCTTGAAACATAAACCCTAAAACAATATGTAACTGAAGTTTTAGGGTTTTTGTTTCGCAATTCACTTAATTACTGGAACAGAGCGCAGTCTGAAATGGAGGATTCTATATCGTCCATTTGATCCTGCACCGTAGTAATGGCATTGAGTATATAGTGACAAAAACTCTTTTGAGGGTCTTTGCCTCTTTTTATAGCCATTGCGAACGGATAAAGGGATCTCATTGTCAAATATGCATGTGCGCCTACATCTCTTCCTGCCTGCTCAGCTCTTTGGTAGACCTCGACAATGCTTCTCAGAAGGTCGGGATCTGTAATCTCGCATTTTTTTTCGACGATGCCCATAAGAGTTTCAGTGGACAGATCATCAAATGTTGCGAAATACTGAAATCTTGACCTAAATGCAGGGTTCATTACATGAACGCCAGGGTCTTCCGGTCGATTTGTTGTTCCGATCATCATGAAGTCGGGGTGCCTTTTGATATCACCGTACATTGTATTGATGATACCTGTGCCTTCCTTGTCGAATACGTCGTTAAAGAAAGAAAGGGCACCTGCATCACGCAGATTTCCGACTTCTTCAAACACAAGGCAGTGTCCGTGTTCTATCGCCCTTATAATCGCAGACTTTATGCTCTTATACTTAACACCTTGAGAAGAAGGAATCTTTCTGATAAGACTTTTCACCGAAGATAAAGCTTTGTCAACGGCGAGTCTATAAACATCGGATGTGTCGACAGATTCGTCAAAGTTACCGGTGATCTCCTCAAAGGCTACGGCTGCGTCAAGCCTACATTCCTCATAAGTCGGAAGACCAAGAAGTCTTAGAGATTCGTCGAAATCTCCTGTATCCTGTTCTCTCGTAAAGGTTTCAAGAAGCTTCTTCTCTTTCTCCGAAATTTCTTTTATGTCAGACGAAGAGACGTCAGGCATGATGACCTGTACCATCTCCTCTTTAGTGTCTCTATCCCCGCAGGTGTAGACCTCCATAGGGAGACCGAAAATGGCACATATAGCTCTTGCTGAGGCTGATTTACCTGATCCTGCTGAACCCTCCAAAAGAATCTGTGTGATTTTTGCTGCTTTAAAGTCGTCCTTTGTTTCAAGAACAGAATCAAGGATGTCAATAAGCTGCTTTGTAACAAAGAAGTCAGAGGGAAGAGATGGAATAAGACGTTTTTCAGCTTCTGTGTATACTCTTCCTGGGAATAGCTTCCCTTTATACTTTTCGGGCTGAAAAACGATGCTTTCGCCTTCGTCAGTCGGGATAAGGGTTTCAAACTCGCCGAGAAGTACCTTTTCAGGAGAGGGACATGCGATTCCCTTGCTGATGTCCTTTTTTGTGATCTTTGGAATCGCTCTTCCGGAATCGGGCCACTGAAGGTTTAGATCTTTTGAAATACAGCATGCATCATAGAGTTCTGCACATGCGGTTAAGAGATATCCCCTGTAGATCTTATCTATACTGCCCGGAGGTGCAATAATATCTCGAATACCTTCTATTTGACTAATGCAATCAAGAAGGGTCTTTGACATTTCCGGATGGGAAAGAGCGCGTACAAGAACAGCAAGAAATACGGCTGTTCCGTCCTTTTCCCCTGTGATGGGGTTTTGAAGACGAAAACTTTCCGTTTCAATGCTTTTTGTGTGGATGCGGCAT
The DNA here is from genome assembly GCA_964485605.1 of uncultured Oscillospiraceae bacterium. GTDB lineage: Bacteria > Bacillota > Clostridia > Peptostreptococcales > Anaerovoracaceae > RUG13409. Next base: position 21,641 of record CAZALQ010000001.1, on the reverse strand, counting down.
CCTTTAAGTTCGCCGGTGTCCAGGGTAAACATGATGCAGTCAGTTGGGACCCCGGGTTTTTCCCTGTACTCGACAAAGATTGTCTCAGAGGACCCTTTTAATGATTTCGTCCCTATTGCAAGATGGTCCGGCACGGGCAGATCATAGCCTGTTTCCTCGCGCCTGTTTGAACTAGTAGTATAGTAGACCAATGCCTTAATATAATCTGGGATCGGCCGTATACTGCTGCCTGCAGGAGTGCCTGTCCTGAAGATATAGCCAGGGAGTCCATTTTTGTCTGCAACCAGATCAAAAGGATGTACAAGAGCGGTTTTACTTTTCCACCCCCAAAGAGAGGCGTCTGTTTTGATTTGTTCCATTATTAATTTTCCTTCCTGAAAACAAAAACGCCGCCAATCATTTATGGCTGCGATCTGTTTTCCGATTAACATTGAATGCTTTAACTTAAAATACTTCTTCTGCGGAGATCTGCCCCATATCAAGGCATTTCTTTATCATCTGAAGCTGGTCAGAGCGGGTGACTCTGATGGTGACTTCACCTTCTGCGTTCCTATAGATAAGGCCGTTGTTGATGAGTACCAGGTCCTTTTCCCTGAAGTTCTGAGCGGTTGGGTTTGCTTTGGATGGAACAAAGACTGTGAAGATTGTTTCCATCTTTCCTCCGACCATTTGCCTGACTTTAAGATAGAGACCCTTGTCGTTTTTTTCGCCACTGACGATTTCTCCCGTTAGGGAGATTTGGTTAATTTCGAGCATTACATTTCCTCCTATTCTCGATTAGCAAAATAAAAAAACACACCGCAAGAAAGGTATAAATACCTTCCTTAAGGTGTGCTACGATTAACAGTTGTTTTTAACAGATGATATCCGGCTTGCTAAAGCCGCCAGAATAGTAAAATATAAACTATAGGTATATTACACTGAATTTAACTTTAAGTCAAACACTAAAGCTCAGTTATCCTTCCTTGCTTTCCTTTATCGAGTATGAGTGTAACTGTTCTTGCTGCCCCTCCTTCATTTATCTTTACTTTTGGCAGCTGAAGAGTGGTAAAAAGGGTGCTAAGTTCCTTTTTTGTAAATTCATGGCCTTTATAGATCCTTCTTAATTCGTATCCGCAGCTGCAAACATAGGCACGATCACTTTTTCTTACCCGCATCTTTTCTCCGCATACAGGGCATGAATACTGGGAGTCCCTTGTAATAAAGACCTCTTTTGCAGACGAGAGATAAAGTCTTGCAAGGTAATCACCGTTGAATCCGTCAATAAGGGGAGTGGATCCCTCCTGGAACAGATGCTCCATTTCTTGCATATTCATAGTTCTACCTGAGATAATCAGGTCAGTTTCAAAACCGCAATCATCACATAGAAGTCTTCCAGAGGACTCTTTGAGCGTAGATAAGCAAACAGGGCAGTGTACCGGGACTTCTACGGCCCGTCCTTCAAGGATGGACTTCTGCCAGTAATCTATAAGGGCATCAAGATCAGACAGTACTATATCTTCGGCTTCTTTTCTTCGTTGTTTATCGTCGTTTGAAATCGTTTCAAGGTTTGAGCAGAGTATACGAATGAATTTGCCATCAAGAAGACCGCTGCACGGTCTTAATATACGGAGGATAGGGTATGCCTTTTTTTCAATACTGTACTTATCGTTTGTGACTGTGATAAGCCCTAAGGAGGACAGTATCCTTATTTGCTCGGAAAGGGGAAGGGGACCAAAATCGTATTTTGACATTGTTGATAAACCGGGAAGAGTTGATGAGGTCCCAGGAGCCGAAATACGGTAACTTAGAGCGATCATACTACCTTTTTCTATTTCAAAAGGAACATTTTCATTGATAGGTTTTCTGTTTTCGAGTTCAGAAAAACCGGCACGGACTAGTTTTTTTCCACGTCCTGAGAAGGTATAGCCACCTCCTTTTGCTGTGATCTTAAATGTTTTTTCTTCTCTTGGAGGATAATAGACCTTTATAAGTTCCGTCACAATAAGTCTATAAATAGATTTTGCGTCTTTGTTTTTTATAACAGGCTTTTTTTCTGTGATAATGATGCCATGTGTATCGTTTTCCGAAAAGTATTCATCTCTTGCGTTAGGAAGTTTCATAGCTGCAAGGAGATCACCTACGGAGGATTCTTTGAAAGCTGAAAGTCTGTCAAAGAGTACATTTCGACTGTTTTTTGGAAGTAATGAGGACTCTGTCTGCGGGTCGGTTATAAATCCGCCGCTATATAGATAAGATAGGGCTGCAAGTGTCTGCTCGGATGAAAAACCAAGTCCCTTTTTTGCTGCAACAAGGAGTCTGGAATTCGTGAATGCCCCTTTTGGGAATTCTTTCTCAATCGTATTTCCGCCCTTACTAATGACTTCCGCAGCAGCAGGAAGGTCTTTGAGGGCTCTTTCGGCTAAATCCTTACTTGAAAAGGAAAGCTTGGAAGAAAGAACGAAGTTTCTTCCGGCAAAGTTACCGGTAACTGCAATTTTGTAAGTACTGTCATTAGAGGCCTTACTTATGGTTTTTTTATTTTGCTGATATATATAGGATAGTGCGGATAGAGTTTCTATTCCTGGATACTCCGCCGTCGGAAGGACGGATGAAACAGTTCCTTTTAATCGTATGTCGATCTTATCTATAGCGCTTCTGTAGCACCCGGCTTTGTCCAGAGCGATTTCAGATGATGTTACGCTTGTAAGACCGGAGGAAAAAGCGGTCTTAAGAGCTTCTTCACTAAACTCCGTTATCTTGCAAAGACGGATCAGGGGTCTTTCAATATTGTAAAGAGTAAGCACATCTTTAAAGTATGCGTTGTCTTCGGATTTGCCAGCAAAAATCAGGTCATCGATCTTTCCGGTAAAGATACCTTTTAGATTCTCTGCCTGCTCCGATTCCTTCAAGACCTTTTTAAGAAATGGAATTCTGTTCTCATCAAAAAGGGTGTGGGTCTCAAACAGATCGTCTCCCCAGGTAAATATAGTTTCAATTTTTTGGTTTATAACTGCCGAAAATAGGCTGATGTATCCGAAATCCTTATAGTAACTTAAGGCTTTACCTATTTTTTTATCAACTGTCGAAAGAGTCAATTTTCGGCCATCAAGAGGAAGACCACAAAGGCCCGCTGTGATCCTTGCGATATCTTCAAATTTTCTGCTGAATACTACGGTCATAATTAATTAAGTATATAAAGTAAACCAAATACTATAAGAGCAACAGAACCAAGAAGAGCCAAAGCAACAAATAGCTTTGTTTTTGACATTCCAAGTCTGCTTTTTTCTAGTTTTTCTTCATAGTCGATTGGATGGATCACATTGTAGTAGCCGTCTGCATTGATCCTTTCGTACAGTTTTCTTCGCCGTACTTCTTCCTCAGTTTCCTGAGATTCTTCAAATAAGGAAAAGGACCCTTTTTTTGTTTTTTCAAAGTCTTTTTTTGAGAGCTTTCGCATTTTCTTGTCTGTCTGTCTGCGAAGTTTCTCGACAGCCTTCTGCTTTTTTTTGAGCTTTTTTTGCTGTTTTGGATCATAATCTCCTAGATCCTCACCCAATTCTTCCTCTTCGTTTGTCATAAAAGAATCTTTTTCAGAGAGAGGTACCTCTTCTCTTTATGGCTGTTCTTCATATGTAAATTCTTCACCGCTGTATATCAAGCTGTCTTTTTCCTCGTCAGTCAATGACGTCCAGTAGTTTTCTTCTCCGTTTTCCGCATCAAAAAACACAGCATCTTCAAGGGGTACTTTATTGTAAGCATACTGTGTTTTTTTGAGTCTTCTTGATTTTAAATTAGGCATTTTTTCCTCTGCTTCCTAAAACAGGTCAAGAGCTGCAGAGCCTTCATATACCGGAGCCGGGATTTTTCTTATGGGCTCTTCGAATTCTATCTTTTTGAACCGGAGAGCTTCACATTTTTCGTCAAGAACTCCCATTGCGACCCACATGTCCCGGATCCTTAAGGCTCGCTCGCCAGCAAGACCAAACTTCTTTATTTGTTCTGAGGACAGTTTTATTACTATTTCTGTATCGGGTTTGTCACCGAATACTGGGGAAATTGCACCGGTTGCGGTCTTTTTTCCCGGTCCCGACTGGGCCTTTACAAAAAATTTGTCGTCCTGTCCACCTTCGATCTTAAGTATTCTTGAAATGACCTTTCCGTTTTTTACGGAACCACTGTAGTTTACATAACTTTGCTTTTGCAGGATCTTATTTATCCCTCCACTATAAAAAACATAGCAAAGATATGCGAAATCTTCAAGGGAAAGATAATAATCTATAGACTGAGTGATTTTGTTCCCCTTTGAAAGAGATTGGTCATATCTTCTAAACTGAAGCACGACCCTATCTATTACGAATGCCTCTCTTACGTCAAGAAAAACGTTTTTGGCATCTATTTTGATGATTTGTGAATTCTCTTTTAACATTATTGATTATCTCCTTTAAAGCCTTGAAATTGCTGTGTTTTAAGCATATAAATTATACCTCAAAGGAGAAACAATGTCAATAATCTAAATAAGATATTTAGATTATGTATTTAATTTGAATGTTTAAAATTTGAGTTTAAACATTTTGCCTTAAACTCATCAAAGTGATATGTGAACATATCGTCTTTATCAAAGACAATAAAAGCTTGGCTACCGAACTTATATACTTTGAATATCACCTGAGAACCCTGAAGGAAGAAGGAATCTCCATTGGGATTTCTAACGTTGGCGTAATAAGTGTCACAAAACTCTGCCATGTTGCCGTTGAGGTCTACGTTGTCTTCGTGTCCATAGCGATATACACTTGATCCTTCGTCACTATCTACACCTGTAAACATTAAGTAGATGTTATTGAACCTTGCCTTTTCGCAGGCAGAATAATCGAATACTCCGACCCCGAAACCAGCATAGGAACTTAGACTTTTTAAATATGGGACCTGATAGAAGGATGATGTCCCGTATGTCTTAAGGACTGCATCTGGTGGTACGCAGAAGTCAAAGTTGTTTAGAGAAACGGAAGAAAAAGGCCTGTCTTCGAACATCTCATATTTGACGGTTGATACGATATAGGTAAGAAGCTTTTTCACATTTTCAAGAGATTCCTTTGGAAAAACGCTATACCATATTGCATCAACACCATCAAACGTGTATGCAAAAACTAGGGCACTATAGCCGGCAAGAGTGGAGGAGTTCTTATCACCAAGAAGGGAAGGATCCTCAAATTCAAAATAGCAGGCGTTGTCTCCATTTGATATCGAAGGTAGCATCCGAGCAGAAATATCCGGAACAGTGTCAAACCGGTAATTATCATTTCCTATAGCAAAGGAAGTATAGATAAGCTCGTTATTAAACGTTTTAAGAGAAGAAGATATTGTAGATGGCGGCGTATAGCCGGTGAACACCCCCTGATCTTGTACAGGCGTCTTAAGATGAAGATGAAAGTCTATATCTTTAGATCCAAAAGCATCTCCACCAGTCATAGTCATTTTAAGGTGCCTTGCAGTGATTACTGATACAGACATTATATTGGGAACCATGAATCTTTGATGGGATCGGGGGAGGCATATTTCTTTATATTCAAAACCAAAGGGCTCATCAAGCTGTGTGAAGGTGTTCTTTTCACTGTAGTCTTTTTCTGTCTTTTCTGAAACAGTGACTGGGTTGAATCCACCTTGTTCTATGGCAGGCTCCTCTTTCTTAGGGGCTCCGCATGCCGAAAAGGAAAGAAGAAGAGATAAAGATAAAAGCACGGCAAGAGCTTTGCGTTTCACCTTACCACCTCCACATAATTTATTCGTTTTTCGCAAAAATCGATCATGGAAAATTCGTTTCCAAGTGTCGTTTTGATCCTGCCATTGAGAGTGACTACAGCAAAGCAGGGAGTCCCATTTTGTACAAACGAGATAACAGAGCCTAAAGGAGGGGGAGTATAAGGCTCTCCCCATTGCCTTTTGTATGTAAGACCGTAGAGGTAATCAAGGGAGACTCCGAAATATTCTGCATAGCTAAATAAAGGTGCAAGTTTCTTTGGCAAATCACCTTTTGTGATCTTAGTAAGAGTTGCAGAGCTGATCCCAGTGGCCTCAATGATCGATACGACACGGGACCTTTCTTTTTGTTCCTCTTTTATCGAGTTGAATCTGAATCTTCTCTCGTCGAGCGTATAATAGTCCAAAGGAGAACTGTCTTCGGTAAGACAAAACAGATAACTGATGTTTGTTTTAAAATGTTCTGCAAACTTAAGTAAATCATCTAGTGCGAGAGACATGCCGGATCTTGCTTTTGAGATGATCTGATATGAAAGGTTTTCTTTTATTAGGACGCTGGTATCGACGTCTGCTAAAATTTCTTTTCTGAAATGAAGTTTCTGTATCAATGTATTGCCTCCGTATACTTCGGATCTTACCTATATTTCACATTATAAATGAAATATTTAGATTTTTTATATTTTTTGAAGAAATTCTCTGAACTTCGGGAGATTTTTCTGATCTTATCCATATAATTTATCATAGAAAATACAGATAACAGGAGGAGATACACATGAAGATATTGCTCGCAAGAGCCAACGGAGAGTTTGCCGAAGAAAATCTCGATGAAATCCAGGTCAACGGTCTATACAGGGGAGAGTTTTCAGATCTTGGAAGGCAGATACTTTCACACGATATAGAAACTTTTCCTTATATATATGATACGGATGCAATGCCATTGGAGTTCTTTGTGGTATACTACTCAAAGAATAATGGTTGCGGGGAATATAACAAAGGGGTGTCCGAATTCCTTCCTCTTGACGCGGGGCTTTGTTTTGGGAGTGCGATCTTTCTGAAACTTTCAAAGGACGAGGACGGGTATTGTCTCGCAGGGCTGAAAAGAAAAGAGATCGACTACTTTAAAAAAGAGATAAGAAGATATGGCAAGAAAGAAAAGAAGAAAGTTAAGGCCTGTAGTTAAGATAATAGGAATCGTTCTCATCTTATCTATAATTGCAGGAATCGCAGTGCTTGTGATCAAAAGCAAAAATCAGCAGGAAGAAATAGATCAGGGCGGATTCAATAATATAGATAATCCCGGTTCCAGTCCAGTTGAAAGGGAACTTACTTATGCAATCCTAGACCAAGGCCAGGGTCTTTGTGTTCTTATATCTATGGGCGACACTCAGATCATTATAGATGGAGGCCCGTTTGAAGGGTCCGATGTGCTTCCTGATAAAATCAGACCATATGCAGCAGATGGAGTAGTCGAATATGTCATTGCTACTCATTGTCATGAAGATCATGTAGGCGGTCTTCAGAGGATATATGAAAACTTCTCTGTTAAACATACGATCTACGGAGATTTGTCCGATGAGGGGTATTTTTATTACTTCATGAACGCAGCCATAAATGACGGAGGAACTGTTGAGGAAGACCGAGATATGACCATAAACCTGTCTAACGGAGCGGCTCTGAATATCTACGACATAGAGGATAACAACGAAAATCCAAACAACAATTCAGTTGTAACGTACCTTAAATATAAGGACGTAAGTTTCCTTTGTACCGGAGATTTGGAGAGCGATATGGAGCAAAAGCTTACAGCCTATGATATTGATCCAACAGTTGTAGTAGCAGCACATCACGGATCCAACACTTCAAATTCGCTGCTTAAGGAATTTAAGCATATGGAGTACTTTGTCATATCGGCAGCCGCAAACAATGATCATTATCATCCTCACCCAACAGTGCTTGCAGATGCTATAAAGTACACAAAGAATAGAAATGTATACGGCACGTGGAAGTCAGGAGACATAGTATTTACAACGGACGGAAATTCAGTGACAACGAATGCCTTAAAAGACCAGAAACTAACAGAGAAGGATGCAGGAGCAAAAGTTGAATAAAAGACCTAAGCTAAAAGGAACAATACTAGTGTTGGCTGCAACATCCACAGCGGTGCTTATATATCTGGCAGGGCTCATGGTCGTAATCTGGCTAGAGCAAGGAATACTGTCATTTCTTCAGCTGAGGATAGGCGGATATTGCCTTCATCTGTTAGGGCCATCGTATATCGGCATAGTTGCAGGATATGTCTCGTTAAAATATAGGAGAATACGGGAACGAGCAAGAACAGACGGAACACCTTTTGAAGAAGGGGAGCCACCAAGAAAGATGACAATAAGTATTGAGTCAGCAACAGCAAGAAGGCAGGTTTTCTTTATGGCCACTTTTACACTTGCTATGGAGCTGCTTCTCACATACAGAGGTCCTATTTCTGAGATTCGGCTTCTGATCGCGGGACTTTGCTTTCTGGTCTTGTGGCTTATAGCAAAGCAGATCGTGAGATATATCATAAGAGGGCTGATCAAAAGCATTAACATGGAGAAGTAACTTTACATCACAGCAATCGCCTTGAGATAGGCGATTTTTTGTTTGCCTTGGAAGGCGAAGAATAGGCTAAATATATTTAATCTAAATATATTATTTACATAAATAAGAATATATAGTATAATATCCTTAAGATCAAAGGGATGGACATTTCTTTTCTGTAATAATCACACATCTCTATATCAAGCCCCCCAATCTTGAACAAAAGAGATGTCTTCAGTATCTGTCCCTTGGTTTTGAAAGGTAATAAAGCAGTGGTTATATATGATATAGATATCGAAACAGCAAAACGATTAAATGAGTGGTGTATAAAGAATATCAAGGGAAAACTTCCGCTCTTTTACAGCAAGGTGCAACTAAACCTTGCTCCGGATCCTCTTCCGATAAGCGTTAAGGTGACCAAGCAGAAAAACGACATTGTCTTTTACAGGATAGATAAGTCGCAGCAGCTCTCTTTTTATGAGGACACAAAGCGCGAAATGGATGAGCACTCATTTGCAAAGGCATATAACACACCTATTATGGCTGACACGATAACTGATAGGTTCCTTAAAGAACAGCTTGATCTCATGAGATCAAGACCGGAGTTTAAGACCAGAACAACAGTTGCTTTTTCTTTCAAAGAAAAGGATGGAAAGATCAAAATAGCTGATCTTCCGACATTGGAAGAGTGGTACGGGTTTTCCCCGAAGCTCAACTGGAAATTGCAATGTGCAGCAAGAAAAAGGGTCTTTGGCGATCTGATACAAGAAGAGACATACGAAGAAAGTCTTGAGAATCAAAACATGAGCATGAAAGAGGTCTTCCTTATGCAGGCAGAAAAGATCAGGACCGTGTTTAGAAACGCGAATGACTTCCTTTATATGGCCAACAAGGATCCAAAAGGCGATAGGTTCATTAAAGCATCGTCTTTAAGAGATGAAGAAGGTAATAAGGTAATTGCATTTAGGCTTCTTAAAGAAAGAAGCGAAGATCCGGGAGAGATATACGCGGTAGAACTTCCGGAGTCAGAAGGGGCAAACGAAAAGGGCGTATACAGTGTACGCGGGCATCTTAGGAGATTAGACAGTCCGTTTTATAAGGAAGCTAAAGGCCGTGTGATATGGGTCAATGCTTTTGTAAAAGGAATGCCAGAAGAATATTACGAGGAGAAAAGGAAAGAAAGACGAAAAGAAAAAAGAGAGGATGCAAGTCTTGAAGATCCGAAATCTTGGGTAACGGATATCGATGCGGGAAAAGAGAGATGAAAAGAGGGGCATGCTGCATTTGCGGGAAAGAGTATGAAGGCTATGGAAACGACCCATGGCCTCTAAAAAATGATGGTAGATGCTGCGATGAATGCAATAGCAAGGTTGCATCGAGCAGACTAAAGCTTCTTGGGAGGGAGTAAAAAATGATATGGATGCAGGTTACAAAAGATAGGTTTGAGCTTCCAATATGTATAGCAGATACGGCGAAGGAGCTCGCTGAGAAGTGTCATACAACAGAAGACAGTATCCATTCAGCAATATATCACGCTGAAAAAAAGGGATATAGGAGTCAGTATGTGAGGGTGAGAGAGGCCTAAACTGTGGAAAACACTTGTTTTCGATGATTTGGGATGTGGAAAATTAAAAGCCCTCGGCGGCCGAGGGTATAAGAGATATAGTTGAAGCTTTTTATGAAAAGCTCGTTCTCAAAACTATTTTATCACTACTAAAATTTTTTGAGAAGGAGAAGAAATGAAGATATTAAGACTTTATAAAATTGGAGTTAAGACGAAAGATGATGAGGTCAAGAAGATCACTTTTGCGATTGCTAAAAAGGCTAATTCGGACATATATAGCGTTAAGACGAATTTCAAGTTTCCGATAGAAGATGACTGCAATGAAGCAGTGCAGATCAAGGCAGGAAGCAGGCTCGACGCTATATATAAGGTAATCGATGTTGAGATCCCAGGGAACAAGGGGATATGCGGGATATCACAAATATCGCTATAAATGATGGAAATGAAAAGTATCGGTGTTACGCCGGCAAAAGAAAAGCAGTTTGCAAAGAAAGGTGTATTCACTCCGGAAGATGTAATCAAAAAACTCACACCCCGGAGTTTTTTAGATATTTCTAAACTGACAGGAGTCCTACCGGAAGATAAGCTGAGCTGCATAGAAGTCATTGGAAAAAATATCAGAGAATCTTACGGCAGGATCTCAACGCTGAGGTTTTTTGGAGTGATCAAAGACACTGAGGAGAAGATCACTGTTACTTTCTTTAACCAGAGCTATAAGCATGCAGAACTATCAAAATATATAGGTAAGACCTTTATTCTTGTAGGGCATCTTAACTATAATTTCGCATTTCAGACCTATGAATGTCAGAGCCCGGTGGCAATAGGTCTTTCCGGATCCATGCCGCCGGTGAAACCTGTTTACCCTAAAGTACCCGGTATGTCAGAAGAATATCTTATAGATAAGATCAAAAAGGCTTGGGAAATGAGGTGCGTTCCTCCGGAACTTTTTACAGCTAAGACGAGAGAAGGATTCAAGATCTTATCTATAGAGGATATGTACAGAAATTTACATTTTCCAAAGACTATCATGGAGGCAAGCGCTGCAAAAGAGCAGCTGCAGCTTTACGAGTTCATAAACTTTGCTTACAAGGTCGAAAGATCTTCAAGAAATGCTGCAGTGTACAGTCCCTTCCAGATCACGACAAAGGCCTTAAAGGATAAGGTCCTTAAGGAGTCAGGTTTTGAACCAACTGAAGGGCAGGCAAAATGCTTAAAGGAAATAGAAGAACTTATCCAGAGTGGTAGAAGACTTAACGGGATTGTGCTTGCGAATGTAGGCGCCGGCAAGACCTTCCTTTGCCAGCTTGTTGTAGCCGACATTATAGGAGGAGGGGGACAGGCCGTGGTCATGGCACCGACCTCTGCACTTGCCAAGCAGCATTTCAGCGATTTTAAAGAACTGTTTGAGCCTCTTGGCATCCATATAGCATTCCTTGCTTCTGATACAAAAGGAAAAGAGAAAAAGAAAGTACTTGAAGAAATAAGGTCAGGCGCAGCAAGGATCGTTACAGGAACCCACAGCCTCATTTCTGACGATGTTATCTATAAGGATCTAAGGCTTGCTGTTATAGATGAGGAGCAAAGATTCGGCGTAGAGCAGAAGGATAAGCTCATAAATAAAGGTCAGCCTGGATGTCACAGCCTTATGCTTACTGCCACACCGATCCCCAAAACCCTTACGGCAGTTCTTCATGGAAACATTCAGCAGTACGAGATACACTCGATGCCAAAAGGTAGGCTTCCGATCTTGACTGGAGTTGCAAAAGCTCAAGGAGGTATGACTGCAAGAGAAAGGACTGCCCGTTTTATCTGTAAGCAAGTACAAGCCGGGCATCAGGCGTATATAGTGTGCCCGATGATAGAGGATAACGACAGCATGGATGGCGTCTTATCTATAGAAGAAGCTTCCGGAGTATATCACGGTCTCCTGGACCCATATGGAGTGAAGATCGAGACTCTTACAGGTAGAGATAAAAAGGAAGATATAGACGCAGTGATGCAGAGGTTTAAAGATGGAGATGTGGACGTGCTACTTTGCACCACTGTCGTTGAAGTCGGTATAAACAACCCAAATGCCACGGTGATGGTCATAGAAAATGCAGAAAGATTCGGACTTTCGCAGCTTCACCAGTTAAGGGGTAGGGTAGGAAGAAGCAATATCCAAACCTACTGTGTCCTTATTTCCCAAGGCGGAGAGGAAAACCCAAGACTCAAGGCTCTTTGCGAGTCAGGAGATGGGTTCTACCTCGCTGAAAAAGATCTTGATTTAAGAGGCGGAGGGGATATCGTCGGAAATCGTCAGTCTGGTGGAAACAGGATGATAGGTCTCATAATGGAGAATAGGGAAATGTATGAGAAAGCAAGGAAAATAGCGAACTATCTCCTTGATACGGTTGAAGAACCAAAGTTTGGTGAACTAAATGAGAGCGAAGAAGAGAATGCCGGGTAAGAACTGATCAATATAGTTATTCAGGGGACACCATATAGATGAATATGGAAATCATGTGATATAATTTCTTTTGAGAGCAGAAATAATCTCGGAGAGAAAGCTATGTACAAGATCACTTACGACAATGTCATATCTATAGCAAGAACAGAAGAGGAGCTTTTTGATAGGCTCGTAAGAAGGCTTTGTTTCCTTCATCCGGACTACAGAAAAGAATATATAGATAACACTGCTTATGCGGTTGTAATGTACTTTGTAGAAAGGGATGGAAAGGGATCCTTTGTTGATACAGACTTCAGGGTAGAAAAAGGCGCATCGTAAAAATTACAAGGCTTCTATTGGAGGTGAATTTCATGGAAAATAATCATAATGAAATAGCAATACGTGCATTGGATGATTTAAGCATTGCAAACAATTTCTTAGAGCGGCATGTAGTTCCGGCATCGTATAAATCAATACCAGTTGGCGTAATTGCATCTTTAGGTTCCGGATTTGAGTCATTAGTCAGCGCCATGACGAAAGTAGTAAACGGAGTAGGTGGCAGTGGGCTGTATTATGTTGATGCACACGGCGGTCAGCTGTTTCAAAAAGCAGGCAAAACAACAGAGTTTATTGGCAATATAAAAGCCGCAAACGGAGGAGTTGGCGGGGGGATAGCAGATCTGACGCCCGCCTTCCAGGTAGGAGATATTTGTACTGCAATTGCACTCGCAAGTATACAGATGCAATTATCACAGATAAAGGAAAGACAGGAGAGTATTTATAAGTATTTGCTGATTAAAGATGAGGCACAGCTGGCAGGATCTGTACAGTATCTTATGAACTCACTTGAAGCATACAAAATGAATATTGAGAATGAAGAGTTTATAGATACAAGAAGAAAAACTATTTCAAAAATCAATCAGGAGACCCTAGGGCATATTGGTCAGTACAAACAGCTTTTAGAGCAGAGAGTGACAAAGAAAGGAATTCATTTTGGGAATGCTGTAAAGAAGGAGTTAGACGAAATATTAAGGCTTCTTCAAGACTATCAGATGGCGGTCAATTTATACTCGTTTACAGAGTTTTTAGATATCGTGATGCATGAAGCAAATTCTGAGGAATATCTAAAGACCGTAATTAATAAAATCTCCAATTTTGAGAGCGAGTATAATGAAGTGAACGCAAAGTGTTGTGATAGACTTGAAGAATTTGCGACAAAAACAATAGGCAAAATGGTCGTTAATGGACTTGCCGATGCAGAGAATGCGGTTGGGAAAGCAGTTTATAAGATCAAAGGCGTAAAGGCTGCAAAAGTTGGGCAGGGAATTCAGGAAGGAAGCCGAAAGTTAAAAAGCGTTAGCAGAGAATATATAAGAGAGATAGAAGATAATCTCAAGGCTTTAAGGTTTCAGGGAGAGAACGTCTTTATAAAACAAATAGAAAACATCAATATGATGTACAATCACCCTGTAATTCTTATGTTTGATAAAGATACCTTGTATTGGGGCGAGAGTCCGGAAAAAATAGCGTGAAAATGGTAGCGCAATTAGGAAAGTATTGAGATGCTTAACTAAGATTCAAGGAGACAGTAATCGTAAAATTTACAATGACTGGGGTAGAGAAATCTATCACAGTCATTTTTTATAAGGAGAAAAAGAAATGAGTACAATCAAAGTAACAGGATATGCAAAGGAGTTTGTAACTGCCGATGTCATTAAGTATCAAATTACAGTATACGGAGATGGACAGACTTCATCGAAAGCGCTTGATAGTGTTAAAACAAATACGGAAAAAGTTTTGTCCATTTTGGTTAAGATGGGAATTACACCAGATAATGTCCGCCTGGATAAAGACCACGTCTATAGACAGCAAAGCTATAATGGAAAAGAGCAGCTAATTTGTGTAGAAAGAGATATAAGCTTCAAGATGCCGTTTAATGCGGGTTTTAGTTCTTCACTGCTGGAGAAACTAAAGGAAAGTAAGGTCGAAGTCCGTCTCAATACCGACTTTTATTATTCAAAAGAAAGGGAGATCCAGCAGGAGATATTTAAGAAGGCGGTCATAAACTCCAGGGAGATTGCAGATGCAATTGCTGAAGCGAGTGGACAGAGCATCACAGGAATTGAGAGCGTCCTTGACGACAAGTATAATGATCGTTATGCGGGTGATGACAAACCATTGTATGGGCAGATAAATGGAATCTGGTTAGATGAAGGTGAAACTTCTATTGCGGACAAGATAAAAGCAAAAGAGCTGACCTTTGAGGAAAGAGTACATGCAAGCTGGAATGTGGAATAGGGAGGACATGCTTTATGATTGATGTTTTAACTGCCCTAAAAATGGCTGTAGAGCATTCGAGAAAGACTGACGGATGGGGTGACTTGGAACCACATTCTAAATGCTTTGACTTAGGTGATTTTTATGGTTTTGGTATGGGCGATTCGGATGTAGCATTATACGTCTCAAAAGAAGATGGTCATGTCGAATACGGATCAATATTCCCAAGTTTGAATCCAAAATATAAAGACACAGAGATTATACAAATAGATATAACAGCGCTCATTCCGATAGCCAGAGAATCGAAATAGGAAGTGATAATTTAATCTCTTGGGTCTTTTTTTACATACAATTAACCGTTGTTAAAGAAGAACCGGTAAAGGAGATAACGCTTGTAGATGATAGCAGTATAAAAGACACGATATATGAGATATTTGTGGTTTAAAACTCGTTCTGTATACGATGCCGTTGAGGCGCACGTTAACAACGGGGGGACTCATATCTTTCTAGATGAAGTGCATTACTATGATGGCTGGGAAACTCTGATAAAGAATCTATCCATGTACAACATAGGCGGTGTCGTTGCAGGACTCATATTTGGAAAGATATATGCTGTTCTTAAGCGCAAAACGATTCCGGTGTTCCTTATACTGGTTATCGGATTCCTTGCCCTTGGATACTTCGGAAAGAGTGTAGCAGCGCTCATGGTAGCAATTGCCGGATGCAGTATCTCCCTCTTTGTGATTTGGCCGGCAATAATGGTTGAATTCAATGATACAATCCCGCCGCAGGCAACAAGTGCAGCATCAGGTGTATTTGTAGCACTCCTCAATGTTGGATGCTTTGTAGCAGCTCCTTATGTAGGAGTTCTCCAGAGTGTAACAGGAAATCTCTCTCCAAGATTCCCAGCTATGGTAGGAACTATCGGAGTTGCAATTATATCAGTAATATGGATCGTATCCAGATCAACAGCAAAAAAAGCAAGTTAATTTATAGTTACATTTTAGATAGAAAAATAGCCTAAAAATGTGACATAGCAAAAAATAAGTTTCTCCAGATAAGACAGCTTCGGTTTTATCTGGAGATTTTTTAAATGTATTTCTTAACAGGGAGTAAAAACTGAAAATATCTTTTATATACACTGCCCTCTTTGATTCTGGCCATAACAAGGCCGTAGACTTCGTTGTAGGCGGTGTATTTGCTTTCGTTTAGATAATCGATAATAGGGTATAGCTCGCTTAAGTCAAGCCCTCCGATATCACCGACGCAGACGTTATATGAAAGAAATAAACTTGATGGGATTGTGACCGGCTCTACAGCAGAAAGATCAGCGTTCATCTTTTCAAGGTAACTCTTATTAATTATTCCGCCTCTATAAATCTTAGCGTTACCTTTTTCGTTGTAGAGAGATGCTACTGATGTTTGTATTACGGGAAGGCAGAAGGGGAGAAGGGAGGCGTGAAGTTTCATTGCATCGTTATCTATAACATAGTTCTCAAGATCATCGCCCGCATGTTCTGTACCGACGGGAATGAAGACCATCTCCGGCATTCTTCTTAGACGGACTTTGTTAAGATTTAAGGAAAAATCCAGAAGCTCTGAAGACCAAAAAGAAAGCCAGTCTTTGAGCATTGTTAGGCGTTCTATCTTTGTTTCTATCTCAACCAGTTTGTTATCAAACATATTGCAGCATATACTCAGCGAGTCAGTATTTGTGAGAGTCAGATACTCCTGTAAAGAAAACTCACATTTCTTATACATCGTCCAGTCCAAAAGACTGAACGCATCCCACCCGGAATATATCCTGTAACCAGTTTCTTCATCTCTTTTAGGGCTGATTATTCCCTTTTTTTCAAAAAATCTTATGGATTCTGTCGTTACTTCAAATATGTTTGCAAGGTCGCTTATTTTATAATTCATGACTAAAAACCTCTAAACCTGCTTTAGATGTGTGTCAGCATAAATATGACTGCAATATGCCACATTTATGAAATATTATGTGAATAGATATCCTTTTGCCGTATCTATATTCTATAAAAAAATACGTTGACTCTCAAGTGACTTTATACTCCAGAATTGATAACAGGAAACAATATTAATTAAATCTAAAGGAGGTTATTATGGCACTTGTTTTTACTCTTTGCGTATTTGCAATAATGGTATTTGCAATACTGAAAAAAGTTGATCTAAAAGTTATTCTTTCGGGTCTTATCCTGCTCCTGCTCATTTATCTCACTGTTACAGGAGGTTCTGTACTTGGTGACGGAACCACAGGAAACATAGTTATCGACTGGTTTGCATACATCGCAAACTATCTGTCCTCCAACATCGGTGGAGTGGCATTTACGATTATTCTGGTCTTCTCTTATGTTGAGGTCATGAACAAGCTTAAGGCAACGACAAAGCTTACCTATATACTCAAGAAGCCTCTTTCGGGTATAAAAAATCCGTATATCGTTGCCTGCTTTGTCATCGTAATAGGTGCAGTCTTAAAGATCTTTATTGCGACGGGCCCAGCCCTTGTGGCACTGCTCATAGGAACTTTCTTCCCTATACTTCTTGATATGGGACTTTCATATGGGGCAGCATGCGCAGCCATGCTTGTGTATATGATGGGATCTTACGGACCTGTGGAACCGACGGCAGCAACAGCAGCATCTCTTATGGGGTTTGAAATCAATTCAACTATGTGGTTTGTCAATACTCAGCTGCCGATAGTGGGAATCATCCTGGTGATCACGTTGATTGTGTATGTTATTTCTTCGAAGATCATAGACAAAAAAGAAAAAGATGAAGCTCCTGTAGAAATCGAACCTATAGCAGATCCTCAGGTTCCGGGAATATATGCTTTGTTTCCTCTATTCCCAGTCATTCTAATGGTTATCTTCAGCCCGCTGCTGGTAAAAACAATATCCATGTCTGTTAACACTGCTATCATTATTTCACTCTTTGTTGTAATTGCTCTGGTCAAGATCTTCAATATTAAAAAGTCTGTCGTATCTGAGGTGCTCAGTGATTTCTTTGATGCCTTCGGGAACAATATGAGGGGCCTTGGTCTTACCATAATTCTTGCTATGAGTTTTGCTGCGCTTCTCAATAGCGTAGGCGGATTAAAGGTCATTGCAGAACTTCTTGGCAAAGCCAATATCCCGTCTGTCATCCTTGTGGAAGTCATCTGTCTCCTTGGAGCATTCATTTCAATGGTGACCGGGTCTTTCTTTGGAGCACTTAGTATCATAGCGCCTCTTGCAGCGAGTCTTTCCGGAGGAATATCACTTCCCATAGAGGTGCTTGCCAGTCTTATCCTTGTGTCTGTAAGCGTCGGAACGAACTGCACGCCTATCAACCCCGGTGTTCTTACTATAACCGGAAGCTGCAAGATCGAGTCGGGGAAGCTTATCAAGAGGATTGCTCCTGTTTGCTGGTCCGCAATGATAATAGGAATCGTAGTAGTGTGCCTTGTAATGGGTAACTGATAGGAAGAAGGTGTTTGTTATGCTGCAAACTATAGGCATAATTCTGGTACTGGCGCTGTTTATGTTCCTGTGTCTTAAGGGCTACAACACCATCGTATGTGCCATTCTTTGTTCAATCCTTGCCATCGCTGTTACGGGGCAGCCTATGGTTGCTACCTGGACGGGTTCGTTTCTTGTGGGGGCAGGTGACACAGTAAAGGCTCTTGCCGGCAACTTTCTTGCAGGTAGTTTCTTCGGAAAGATGTATCAGGAAAGTGGAGCGGCAACCTCAATTGCAAGGATGTTTATAAGGATTGTCAGAGGCAAAAACGACCATTTAAACCCTGTTGTGGCGATTCTTGCTATTTATGTACCTTGTCTTATCCTTGGCTTTGGAGGAATAACCGGAGCCCCCATCACGTTCATACTTGTTCCGATCGCATTGGAGATCCTCAAGGAAGCAAGAGTTCCAAAAGAAATGGCACCGGCTGTTGTTCTGGGAGTAGTACTCACATCACTTCAGTGTATGCCGGGCGCCCCTCAGCTGAACAATGTTCTTTGTATGGACCTTCTGGGGACCAGTTCAACAGCATCAATGATCATAGGGATTATTACCGGAGTATTCATTCTGGCTATCAACACAGGGTATATAGCGGTAGTGACCAAAAGGTATCACAGACTGAATCCCGGGGCAGATCTTGGGTATGAGAAACTTGGGAGCAATGCGGATAAGAGACTTCCGAATCCGATCATTTCTCTTATTCCGCTTATATTCGTTTTCGTGGCATTCAATGTATTTAAACTGTTTATAACATATACGCTCCTTCTTGGCGCACTGATTTCGGGACTTATGTTCAGCGTAATGAAGTCCATAGAACTTAAGAAGATCCCGGACATTCTTGGTAATGCTGCAATGACAATCGCCCCAACCATAATCATATGCGCTACAGTAGCAGGGCTTGGATATATCATTACCGGTTCTGAGACATTTAATGTAATGACCAACGCGCTTCTTGGTCTATCAGGACCGCCGATATTTACGGTGGCATTGGTAATAGGACTTGTTGCATGTATTTGCGGTAACGGCCTTACGGCGCTCCAGACTGTTATACCGGCATTTAAGGATACATTTGTTGCAGCAGGAGTCAAACTACCGGCACTTCACAGAGTGGCGTGTTACTCATCGGTAACTCTTGACTCGCTTCCTACAAGTTCCATGGTAATACTTACATCGCAGCTTTGCGGGGAGCCGCTATCAAGATGTTACAAACACATATTTATGACAACAGTAATAAACACCAGTTTGGGGACATTCCTTTGCTGCGTTCTTACAACGTTATTCCCCAATTGGCCGTAAAAGAGGGAGGAACTTATAATGTCTGAAACATATCAAACAAGACTTGAAAGAATAAAGAAGGTAGTGAAAAAGAAAGAACTGCCCGACAAAGTACCCTGTGTTTTCATGCTCAATGGGTGGATCATAGAATACTACGGGGAAACTCTAAGGAACTACTATCAGGATAAACCTGATATCACCCCGGCTATATATAAAAAGGGAATAGAGGAGTTCCAATTTGATGGCTCATTCAACTTAAACAACGTATCTTCATATACTGCAACAGCAGCTATGGGAGGTGGAATGTATGCAGTTTCTGATAATGGGATCCAGGTCTCCAATATTGCTACGGCAATGATTATGCAGGAAGATGAGTATCCGCTGCTTATTAAGGATTTTCCGGGATTTCTAAGAGACTACATCATGCCAAGAAGGTATTCAGTACTGTCAAAAGGGAACACTGATGAGGCTCTTGATGCTCTTAAGACAGCACTTAATGAGAAGAACAAGTTTTTTGCTACAGTTGCAACCGGGTGGAAGCAGATAGAAGCTGATGGTTGTCCTATTATGTGGAACAGCGGCGCGCTTGGGCACCCGATAGATTTCCTGTTTGATTATCTTAGGGATTTTAAGGGTATAACTCTTGATATAAGGAGAAGACCCGGCGCAGTAATGGATGCTATGAAAGTAATCCAGGACTATCTTATGAAAAACGTGTTTGCCGGATTTAAATCAGACCCGGATTATAAAGGCCCATTCTGGCCGACACATCTTGCGTGTTTTCTAAGACCAAAGGATTATGCGACATTCTATCATCCGTATTTCAAAGAGACCCTTGAGTACTGTATAGACAACGAGATATACAGTGGAATCGTGTTTGAAGGTGACTGGACTGCATATTTTGATCTTATGCAGGATATCCCTGATAACGATATTCTGATAGGCTCAATGGAGTTCGGGGACTATAAGAATTTTAAGGAAAAACTAGGTTCAAAGTTTGCTATTTGCGGTGGTATGCCTCTCAGCGTTCTCGGTCTTGAAAGCAGAGAAAAGACAATAGACTTTACAAAACAACTGCTTGATGACTGTGCTCCCGGTGGAGGATTCATGGTTACAACGGACAAAGCTATGCTTAGGTTAAGAGATGCAAACCCGGAAAATTTCAAGGCGATGATTGAAACACTTGATACATACGGAAGATACTGATGGGGAGGTAAGTTATGATGGAAGATGAAATGAGAGGTCTTTTTGAGAGATTCAAAGAGGAGTGCTTCAGTGACTTGCCGTCTGAGGAAGCAAAGCAAAAAGCAATCAACGCATTTGTCTTTGGTTTTGTGAAGTTATAAAACTAAAAGAGATGTCATAAGCGGGGCGAACAGCCCCGCTTATTGTATATAGGTAAGAGTGTCAATTACACTGAACATTTCTTTTCACGTAATACATCATTACCAGAGTAACTGCCATTAGGGGAAATCCTACGATGATGGCAGACGTTTTTGCTGTATTTAGTCCGCCTATAAGTATTAGACCAAGAGAATAAAGCATAAGTATGAATGCCCACAGCATCCGGTTCCATCTTGCCGGCTGCTCATTTCCCAAAAGACGCTTCGTACACATAGATGAAAGGACATATCCTGAAGGGTTCGAAGAAGTGGCCAAGAATCTGACATGCATTGACGGATCTTTGGAGGATAAAAAATCGGCACTGTTCTGGTCAGCGTGGGGTGCATTGTTCTACTAAGACCAGAGTGCAACTATACTTGTAATGGGTGAAGAGAGCAATATGCTCTCTTCATTTTTTTCAACGCCAAAGCGAGGACATAACTCTCGCTCTTTTTGTATTTGCATATAGTTTTATATAGATAAAACTTGATGTAGGGATATTCCTATGAGATAATAGACACAAGTAAAACTATGTGGAGGTCTTTATGCATCTCATTTCCAGAAGACATCCCCAAAAAGAGCAAGGCGCGTAATTAGAATATCTCCAGATAAGACGGGAAGGAAAGGTCCATGGTTTTATCTGGAGATTTTTTTAACGAAATTATCTGCGCGAATTCCCCTTCCTCAAATACTTGGTATTAGGGAGGGGATGAAGCGCCTTTAGCCATCAAATGAAATGTCCGCTACGCATTAGTTATACTATATAGCCACTGTCTTTAGACTCGTCAGTAGTGATATGCTGTAAAATATACTTGAACAATTGTTCTTTTTATGGTATCCTAATATTGGGATGGGAGATACACAAGTGAAAGAGAACAAAGCATACAA